>CAZLHN010000019.1:6399-9485 GCA_964559665.1 uncultured Candidatus Saccharibacteria bacterium | reverse complement strand
GCCAAGAAGATATTGACGTCGGAGATGCCGAGGAAGCCGTAGCGGAACGCATTAACCATGTAGAGGATGGGGTTCAGCAGCGATGCCTTCTGCCAAAAGGCCGGGAACTTTTCTATAGAGTAAAAGACGCCACCCAGGAATGTGAGCGGGGTCAGGATAAATGTCGGCACGATCGAGATAGAGTCAAACGAGTTGGCGAACATCGCGTTGAGGAACCCCGCGAGCGAAAACACCACGCAGGTGAGCACAAACGCTGCGAGCACGATAAGCGCGTTATAGATGACAAGGTGGGTGAAAAAAAGTGCCGTAATAAGCACCAGGAGCCCCGTGACGCAGCCGCGGATAATGCCAGCGGTAACATAGCCCGCTACGACTACCCAGTCGGGCATCGGCGATACCATCATCTCCTCAAGATTCTTCTGGAACTTGGCCATAAAGAGCGCCGTGGAGGTGTTGCTGTAGGCGTTAATGATGATTTGCATCATCACGAGCCCCGGCACGATAAACATAATGTAGGAGAAGCCGTGCACGGGTGCGAGCTGCGAGCCGATAAAGGTGCCGAATACGAGGAAGTAGAGCGCGGTGGTAACGATCGAGGGCAGGAAGGTCTGCTTCCATAGGCGGAACATCCGCGTAGTGTCCTTGCGGACGACGGTGTAGTAGGCGATGAATATCTTTTTGGAGTCCATATGGTTATTTGTTGTCCCCTTCTATCATGCCAACAAAGATATCCTCGAGCTTTTTGTCGCCATGGCGCTTGATAAGCGAGTCCATGGTCTCGTTGGCGAGGATCTCGCCCTTGTTGATGATGGCGATGTTGCGGCACAGGGCCTCGGCCTCCTCAAGGTAGTGGGTGGTGAGTATGATTGTAGTCCCCTTGCCGTTGAGCCCGCGCAAAAATTGCCACATGCTTCGGCGCAGCTCAACGTCTACTCCTGCGGTCGGCTCATCGAGTATCAAAAGGCGCGGCTTGTGGATGAGCGCGCGGGCGATCATCAGCCGGCGCTTCATGCCGCCGGAGAGCTTTTGCGCCATCTCGCCCTTCTTTTCCCACAGACCGAGCTCCTTCAGTATCGGCTCGGCTTCGGCAAGCGCCACCTTGCGCGGGATGCCGTAGTAGCCGGCCTGATTGACCACTATGTCGATCACCTTTTCGAATATATTGAAGTTGAACTCCTGCGGCACAACGCCGATGTAGGACTTGGCCAACTCCGGATGCGTATCTATTGAGGCGTCGAACACATGCACCTCTCCCCCGGTCTTTTTGACCAATCCTGTAAGTATGCCGATGATGGTGGTCTTGCCCGCGCCATTGGGGCCGAGCAGCGCAAAAAAATCGCCCTCCGCTATGGAGAGATCAACACCTTTTAGAGCAACCACGCCGCCCTTATAGGTCTTCTGTAGGTTATGAACGGAAACTGCCGGGGTCATTAACCTCGGCAGTATACCATGTATGTCCGAAAATCGGATATTACATCTTCGGCATGCCCTTTGTCATGGCGACCATCCAAACGGTCGCAAGACCCACGAGGACATATACCCCGCCCTCAACCGAGGTGCCGAGGGAACCGATGATCATGTGGACTACGTTCCAGTCCGATCCGCTTATGAGCCATCCGAGGCCGATGAGGCCCCAGTTAACGCCTCCTATCACGACCAGCCAGTAGCCGATAATTGCAAGTACTTTCATAGTATTCAGAAAATATAGTTAGGTTAGAACCTTTAGCGGCTCGACCGCCCGCACCCCTAGTATGAGCCCTTCAGGGGCATTTGAAAGCCCCCCTTGGGGATAATACAAGCTTACTGCGGGATGGCCGGCAGATACGAAAGCGGGTTAAGGTAGGCCGAAACATCCCCCACCGGCATGGTGTAGGTTTTCCCCTTGCAGCTTGAGCTTGCAAACGAGGCTATTTCGGAGCCCGAGGAGGCGTAGACGCCGAAGTGCAGGTGCGGCCCCGTAGCGTAGCCGGTAGTGTCCGAATAGGCTATCACCTGCCCCGTGGTCACATGGTCGCCTTGGGCCACGGCAAAAGTCGAGAGGTGGGCGTACAGGGTTGAGAGGCCGTTGGGGTGCTTGATAAAGACCCATTTGCCGAACGACGCGCCCGGGCACGTGAGGTCGGTGTTGCCGGTGCCTAAGACGACACCGTCCAGCGCCGCCTTGACCGGGGTACCCGGGCTCGCGGCCAGGTCGACGCCTGTGTGCCCCTTGCCGTTGTATATCTGCGGGTTCTTGGTCGCAAAGTCGGTATTGCCGAAGTATTGCGTGATCCGGATATTGTCGAGCGGCCAGTGGAGCACTCCCGAGCCGGAGGGCGGCAGGCTCCCCGGAGTAACGGAGAGGCCAAGCTGCGCTTCGTAGGTGAGCAGGTCGGACTCGAACTTGGCTTCCTGCGCCTGCTTCTGCGCTATCTGGGCCTGATAGACCGACTCCTGGTTCTTGGTGTCATTGAGAAGCTTGGTCTGCGACTGCTGCGCGATAACGAGCCCCTGCTTTTGCTGGTTGAGGTCGGCGTTGAGGTTTGCCAGGTCCTGGCGCTTGTCCTGCGCCGTGCTCTTGTCGCTCTCGAGGTCGGTCTTGAGGCCCGAGAGCACATGCACGTGGTCCTGGATGTCGGTGCGCAAGGTCTCGAGCGTTGCCGCCTCGTCAAAGAAGGACGACAAGGTGCCCCCGCCGAGAAAGGTGACGATAAGCGGCTCCTCGTCGACTACCTCGAGGTCGCGCAGCGAGTCCGCTATCTGCGATCGGGAGACGTCTATTTTGCTCGACGTATCGGAAATATTGTCGGTAAGGCCTCCTATCTCCTGGTCCTTTTGCGCTATCTGCGCCTGGGTCAGGGTGATGCTCTTCTGGAGCTTTTGGATATTGAGATTAAGCGCGGTAACCGCGCTCTGGAGCGTCTGCTTTTGCTTGGTGGTGCTGTCGAGCTGCGTCTGGAGCTTGGCTATGTCGGCCTGGAGCTGCGCTATCTGGGCGTTGCTCGCGTCTATCTGGTCCTGGATGCTCGAGGTGGCCGTGTCAGCATGGGTATAGAGCGCGCTGCCACCCGCCACGGCCAATACAAACCCGAAAGATGCCGCCAGCA
>CAZLHN010000019.1:0-6389 GCA_964559665.1 uncultured Candidatus Saccharibacteria bacterium | reverse complement strand
CGGAATAGTCCGCATCCGGCTATTTTAGCATAGCGAGGGCATACCCGAGCCTTGAGAGCGTCTTTTCTTTTCCCAACAGCGCGGCGAGCGTAAACGGATCGGGAGACTTTTCCTTGCCCGACAGCGCCACGCGCATGGGCCACAATACCGCGCTGCGCCCTACTTCTGTTGCGTATGGAAATAGGATCTCTTTCACCTTCTCGCCTGTGAATGCTTCATCGGGTACAGATTCCAGCAAAGAGGCGGCTTTCTCTAGATATAGAGCCACATCCCCCGCTTCCGCCTTGGCGCCCTTAAGCAGAAGATTCTTATCATAGGACGGCTCGCCCGAGAGAAAGTCAAACTCATTTTTTAGAATCTCGACCGCCTCGCCGAGCGTTTGGGCGCGCTCTTTAACGAGCGGCATCAGGGCAGGATCGGCATCTTGCTTTGCAAACTCATTCAGCCGCAGAGCGAACTCTTCGTCAGAAAGCTTCTTGATATGCTCGTGGTTGACCCACAAGAGCTTGGCTTCGTCGAACTTGGCCCCGCTTTTCTGTACCCGCTCGAGCGAGAACGCCTGTGTGAGCTCCGGTATGGAAAACAGCTCCTGCTCCCCTTCCGGATGCCAGCCGAGGAGCGCCAAAAAGTTGACCATCGCCTCGGGCAGGTAGCCCTCCGCGCGATACTCGAGCAGATCCTTTGCGCCGTCACGCTTGCTGAGCTTTTTGCGGCCGTCGGGGCCGAGGATCACCGGCATCGTTGCGTAGTGGGGCGGCTCTTCGCCGAGCGCCTCATAGAGCGAAAGGAACTTCGGCGTCGAGGAAATGAATTCCTCCCCGCGCATCACGTGGGTCACCCCCATCTCGATATCGTCGACGATATGCGCGAAGTTGTATGTCGGATATCCGTCGCTCTTGATCAGGATAAAATCATCGAGCGCCTCCTCCCCTGCAGAAAGTTCTCCGCGCACGATGTCATGCCACGCGTAGCGCTTTATTTCGGGGACTTTAAACCTGAGCGGTTTAGTGCCGTCCCAAGGCTGCGTGTTCTCGGGGCGGTGATCGCGGTATAGGAACGGGCGCTTCTCGTCCTCGGCTTTTTTCCTGAACGCCTCGACCTCTTCTTCGGTGTATGGGTCGGCATAGGCGGCGCCCTTGTCTATGAGCTTTTGCGCCCATATTTTATATATCGGGAGGCGCTCGGACTGCTTGATGGGCCCTTGATCCCAATCGATGCCGAGCCATTTGAGCGACTCTTGTATATGTTCGATCGAGCCCGCCACTTCGCGCTCCTTATCAGTATCCTCGATGCGCAAAATAAAGGTGCCACCCTGCTTGCGCGCGTATAGCCACGCAAAAAGGGCGGTGCGGACTCCTCCGACATGCATAAAGCCAGTCGGACTCGGGGCAAAGCGAGTTACTACCTTAGGATTCATGGGAAATGGCGATGTCTACCAATGCGTTCGCTATCGTCTTGGCTGCATCAGGGCGGCCGTACGCACGCGCGGCCTCCTTCATCTTATTGATCAGCTGCGGATTGCCGAGGATGCGGTCGACTTCCGACACGAGGAGCCCTGGCGTGAGATTGTTTTGTTCTATCACGACCGCGGCCCCGGTGCGCGCGTATGCAAAGGCGTTCTTGGTCTGATCGTGCGAGATCGGCTCGGGAATCGGCACCAATATGGAAGGTATTCCCCACGCGGCGATCTCGAATATCCCGCCCGCGCCCGCGCGCGAGATAACGAGCGATGCCGCGCCTGCGGTCATGCGCAGCGCCAGATCGTTGAGGTAGCCGTAGGCTTTATAGCGCTCCGGATAAGGAGCCGCGCCGAAGACGATCCGCGCCCTGCCCTCCACCTCCTTGATGTTGGCCGCGCCGGTCTGATGCACGACTTGGTATTTTTTAACCAGCTCTGCGAGCGATGCTAGCACCGCCTCGTTGAGCGCCACCGCGCCCTGCGATGCGCCGAGCACGAGGATGAGCGGGATATCGCGGTTCATCTGCAGGAACTCAAAGGAGCCTTCGCGCGCGGGCACTACTATCGATTTGCGTATCGGGTTGCCGGTGAAGGCGACTTTGTCCTTGGGGAAATACTGCGCCGCTTCCTCGAACGACACGGCGATCTTTGCCGCGAACCTGCCGGCCCATTTGTTGACGCGGCTGGGCTCGATGTCGGTCGCGTATATGACGACCGGTATGCGGAACAGACGCGCGGCCAAAAGCGTCGGGAAGGATGCGTAGCCCCCGGTGCCGAGTACCACGTCCGGGTAGAGGAAGAATATCCGCAGCACCGACTTGAGCACGCCCCATCCGGTCTTGAACACGTCGATAAAATTGAGTATCGAAAAGTAGTTGCGCACCTTCCCCGCCGCGGTCGGCACGAAGGTGATGTTATTGGCGATGAGCATCTCGCGGTCGTAGGGCTCGGGCGCCGCGTAGTAGAGCTGGGGCTCCAAGAGCTTGCGCTCGCGCGTAAGGTCGTTGATTGCCTCCGCAATGGCGATAACCGGGTAAAAGTGTCCTCCTGATCCGCCGCCGGTAAAAAGGATTTTCATGGAAAGTAAGTGGTTTTACGCCTGATGCCGCATCCTGCGCGACACGCTTAATATAACACCGGCTTCGGCTAATGCCATCGCGAGCGCCGTGCCCCCATGCGAGACGAAAATAAGCGGCACGCCGACGAGCGGTACCAGCCCCAGCGCCGAAGCTATATTAAAGAACGACTGCCCGACTATAAGTATCGTGAGGCCGGTCACCATAAGTCCGCCGAAGGGGTCCTGTGCGCGGGCGGCGATGCGCAGACCGAGGAACCCGAGCGTCAAAAAGAGCCCGACAAGCAGGATGCTCCCGGCAAAGCCGAACTCCTCCCCCGCCACGGCGAATATCGAGTCGCCGATCGGCTCCGGCAGGTAGGAGAACTTTTGCACGCTTTGGCCGAGGCCCTTCCCTAAGATGCCGCCCGAGCCTATCGCGATGAGCGACTGCTGTATCTGCCAGCCCGAGCCCTGCGGGTCGCTCGATTGGTTGAGATACGTGTCAATGCGCTCGGCGACGTGCGGATATGCAAACGCCGCCGCGCCGATCGCGGCGATACCGATGAGTAGCAGCAATCCGAAGTGGAGTAGCCGCCCGCCCGCGGCAAACAGCACCGCCGATGCCGCCGCGCCTATCATCATCACGCCCGCCGTATTGGGCTGGAGCAGCAATATCAGCGCCGCCGGGCCGGCCACGCACACCAGCGGAAGGACGCCGCCCCGGAGGGTCTGTACGCCCTTCATATTTGCGGCATAGAGCGCGGAGAGGAACGCGATCGTGGCGAGCTTGAGTATCTCCTCCGGCTGGAAGGAAAGCGGCCCCAGGGCTATCCAGCGCGAAGCGCCCTTGAGCGAGAGGCCGATATGCGGCACGAAGGTCATGAGCGTGAGCACGATGGCGAAGCCGAAGAAATAGGGCGTGTACGGACGCCACTTGCGGTAGTCGAGCCGCGAGAGTATCCAGCACGCAAAGCTGCCGCACACGAGGCCTAAGAGGAGCTGCGATGCCGCCACGGATGAGAATGATGCGCCGTCGCGCGCCAGGAGCCCCAAGGCTGCCGAAGTGAATATAAGAAGCCCGAACGCGACTACCGCGCACAAGACTAGCAGGAACGGAATATCAACGGACTTTTTCATGATCGGTTTTTACTTTGACGGAACGCGAACCTACAACAGCGCGATACTCATCCCTACGATGGCGCATACGATGCCTACCACCCAATAACGCATGGTTACCTTGTATGCCGGCCAGCCCATCGCTTCGAAGTGGTGATGGAGCGGCGCCACCATGAAAAGCTTGCGCTTGAATATCTTCTTGCTTGCGATCTGGAGAAAGATGGAGAGCACCGTGACAACGAGCGGCAGCGCGATGATCGGCAGCACCATGAGCCCGCGCCCCGCGCCCCGCAGGTCGGTCAGGAAGACGATCACAGTGAGCGCTAAGGTGAGGCCCATTGTGCCTGTTTCCGAAAGATAAAACCGCGCTGGGGGGATGTTGAACCAGAGGAACGCGAGCAAGCCGCCGAGGATCGCGGCGCACAATGCCGCGATATTGAACTGATTTTGGAAAAACGCGATGCCGGCATAGGCGGCGAAGATGCTCCCGTACACGCCGCCGGAGAGCCCGTCGATGCCGTCGATCACGCCGCCGGCATAGAGCGCGAGCGCCACAAGTATAAAGAACGGGATAAAGAATACGCCCAGATCGACTGGTCCGTGCACAAACGGAAACGATATCGCTGAGACGCCGAGCTTGCTGTAGAACCACCAGGCGCAAAAGAGCGCGACTGCCGCAACGACGAGGAGCCTGATGCGCAGAGGGAGGCCGCCCTTGCCTCGCACCTCGTAGAGGTCGTCGATAAAGCCCACGAATGCGCCCATCGCGAGCGCCGCAAGCGGAAGCCACGTCTGCTCGCGGCTGATGAACGCAAGGTTGCCAAACGCGTCCGGAGAAAGCGCCGCGAGCAATCCCAGCAGACCTGCCGTGATGATCACGCTCCCCCACACGAGTATGCCGCCCGCGCGCGGCGTGCCGACTTCCTTTGCGGTATGGAGCCTGTTGAATGTCTCGGCTGGCGTGCCGTCGAGCGCCGTTTTGCCGCCTTTGCGCTTCCAGAATCTATACTTATATAAAAAGTAGGTAAGGAACGGAGTGAGCCCGATACCGAACAAAAAGCTGATCGTCGCAGGCACGAATATCCGCATGATGTCGATGGTTTCCATATATTATTGAGAGAGTTCCGCGCGCGTGGCGGCGATAAGCGTCTGCATGTCCGTAAAACGGCCGTCTACGGTGGAGCCCAAGACCACCACGATAAGCGGGTGGTTGATGCCGAGGTCGAACGCCGCAACAAGGTTGCCGCCCGCCAAGTCAGTGTACCCTGTTTTGGCGCCGATGAGGCCGGGGATGTTGAGAAGCGGCACGTCGGTCGATTTTGCGTACACGATATCGCCCTCTTTGGAAGTGATAGTCATGCTCGAGGCTGTTGTAGCCTCAAATAAAGCCGGATGCTCGGCCAGGAAGGTTGCGGCGAGCACGGCGACGTCGTGCGCCGAGCCGTATGCTCCTGCGGTCTCGAGGTCCACGTCGAGCCCGGTGGGGTTGCTGAAGTAAGTCTGGGTGAGGCCCAGCTCTTGCGCGCGGTGGTTCATCGCCGATATAACGTCCCCCGGCGCCGCGTTTGCGGCAGCAGCCATCGCGTCATTGGAAGACACCACCAGGCCGAAGGTGAGCAGGTCGTGCAGGCTCCACTGCTCGCCCGGCTTAAAGCCCCAATCGCCGTCGGGCTTGAGGTCCTCGGGAGTGATTGTCACGACGGTATTTTCGGAGCTTAGCGAGAGCACGGTGTCGGCGGTCATGAGCTTGGTAAGCGACGCCAGCGGCCATTGCATGTCGGCATTCTTGGCGAACAAAATTTGCTTGGTTATCGGATCGTATACCACTGCCGCGCGCGCGGCGATGCTTGTAGGTGCGATGCTGAGCATCGCGGCGGCCGGCATAGGCACAGTACCTTTTTCTCTCAATTCTCCGTCAAATCCGTATGCCGCGCTCAATATGACGGCGCAGGCCAAGCTTGCGCCGCATACGGTATACATGAGCGCTTTGCTGTCAGGCAGCCTCATCATGGGTGTGCTGCTCGGCTTCCTTGGCGCGGTATGCGGTCTCAAGCTCGGCTAACTTGGCGCGTACCGACTCGTATTCTGGAAGTTCCGCCAAATGGGTAACGCCAAGCTGGGACAGAAGCTCGGTAGTCGGCTCGTACAGAAAGGATCGCTCGTCTTTGGGGTTCGGCACGCGCCGCACGAGCCCGCGCATGAGGAGCGTGCGCACGATCTGCGAGGAGTTTACTCCGCGGATAAAATCTATCTCGCTGCGCGAGAGCGGCCCGCGATATAAAATTGCCGACAGGGTCTCGAGCCCCGCGCGGCCGATATCGCGCGAGAGGTCCTCGCGGCGGACCTCCTCGACCAGCTTTGAGGCCGCGGGGGCGACGCGCAGCTCAACGGTGCGGCCGTCGTCGACGCACACGATGCCGCGCTTCTGCGTGCCTCGCGCCAGCTCGCGCAGCGCCAGCTCAAGCTCCTCGCTCGTGCAGCTGAGCTTGGCCATAAGTTCACGGCGCTCCATCGAGCGGCCGAGCGCAAAAAGAAGCGCCTCTATCCGGTGTGACAAGTCTTGTTCATTCATAGGACGGGGTGGACACGGAGTCAGATTGGAGCTGGATATCGCCGAATTCCTGCTCCTGATGCGCTTTCAGTATACCTTGTTTTACAAGCTCCAAAAGGGCAAGAAAGCCCACGATTATCTCGCCACGCTCCTTCCGGCCGACGAACTCGCGGAATGACATTCGCATGGCCGAATTGATCCTGCCC
>CAZLHN010000018.1:0-9613 GCA_964559665.1 uncultured Candidatus Saccharibacteria bacterium | reverse complement strand
CATATGCTCAAGGGGGAACCGTTACCGTTACCGGCGGCATCGGGGGCGCAAGCGCTCAGGGAGGCACGGGCGGAGTGGGAACGGGAAGCGCTCTATACGGAATCGGCGGCGCCGGAGGTGTCGGCGGTGCGGGAGGCGCGGTGTATGCAGGAGGTCTTGTGGGATATACAACCGGAGTTATTCAAACCAGTTCGTACTCTGAAACCGCGCTACAAATTACTGGCGGAGTAGGTGTAAATGGCGCGGCCGGACAAAGTGCTGCAACAAATAGCGGCGCTGCAGGAAGCAACGGCGGCAACGGCGGGCCATCGGGCATTGTCTACGCAGGAGGTCTGGCGGGATATGCTACCGCTGATGTTATCAACTCGTATGCAAGTTACGATTCCGTTTCAGGAAAAGGAAACATAACAGTGACGGGAGGGGCAGCAGGCAATGGAGGAAATGCCGGCAACGGAGGCTCGGGGCTTATTGGCGGAAGTGCGGGCGGTGCGGGAGGCACCGGCGGCAATGGCGGTGTAACAAGCGGCGCATTTGTCGGCGGTCTTTTGGGATTGAGCGCGGCAACAGGAGTAGTTACTACTTCTTATTCGGACACGCTTACTATCTCGGGGAACGAACAAGCGGGAGGCACCGGAGGAAACGGCGGTAATGGCGGCGCTGGCGTCGGTGCATTTAACGGCGGCGCAGGCACAATAGGCGGCCAGGGTGGCGCGGGCGGTGTGCGCGGATTCGGAGGACTGATCGGTGACAACCTCGGAGTGATCCGATCTTCTTCGTATTCTTCTGTAGACATAACGGTGACCGGCGGCGCGGGCGGCCAGGGTGGCAACGGCGGCGCGGGCGGAGCGTCCGGTTCCGGCCAGTCGAACGGAATTACCAATGCCACCGGCGGAGTCGGCGGCGTGGGAGGCGCAGGAGCCGCGACCTACGGTGGCGGTTTAGTGGGAAGAATGACGGGAACCACCCCTATCTTGCAGATACGCAATTCAAACGCGAGCGGAGACGTGAGCGTAACCGGCGGCGCCGGCGGTAGCGGCGGCACCGGTGGCACGGGGGGCGATGCCTCTACCGGAAGCGGTACCCATACAGGCTCGATAGGAGCCATAGGAGGAGCGGCCGGCGTCGGCGGCGAAGCCGACGCGGGCGGTCTTGTCGGCTACAGTTCTTTTTCCTCCGGTACAAGCAATTATATTTCTGATTTTGCTACGGGGAATATAAGCGCCACAGGAGGATCTGCGGGAACCGCGGGAGCTTCAGGAAACGGCGGCGGCTCGGCAAGCGGTGCGATAGGCGGCGCCGGAGGCGCCGCGGTTGCCGCGGCTTTGGGCGGTAACGCATACGGCGGAGGTCTTGTCGGGAACAACAGGATTACTACTACGCCGGGACAAAGCGATGTGATTGACTCATATGCGACGGGTATCGTTAGTGCAACCGGCGGCGTGGGCAGTGTCGGAAACACCGGGGGCAATGGTGCAACCGGCGGCACTACCGGTGGTGCGGGAGGAGCAGGAGGTACGGGCGGCGGCGGCGGCGAAGCCGATGCGGGCGGTCTTGTAGGGTATAGCAGCGTTACAACAGGCTCGAGCCATTACCTCACTTCATATGCCACCGGTGCGACTAGCACTGCAACCGGAGGCGTATCCGGAACGGGCGGGAGCGCGGGAGTAGGCGGGACAGGAGGGTCACTAAACGGCGGTGCATCGGGCATTGGCGGTGCCTCGGGTATCGGTGGTGCGGCATATGCGGGAGGATTGATAGGTCAGGCGACCGCGAGTGCGAGCAGCAACCTCGTCATTACGACCAGCACCTCGAGCGTGGCGGTAGTTGCTGTGGGCGGTGCGAGCAGTAATGGAGTAGCGGGTGTAATTGGCGGTACCGGCGGTGCGTCAACCATCGGCGGTACCGGCGGCAACGGAGGAGCGACCAGTGCAGGAGGAGCCGCCTATGCCGGAGGTCTTGTCGGCGGAGGTACCGCTGGGTTTGCCGGCATTATTGAAGCGACTTCATCCGCAACAGGAAGTGTATCCGCAACGGGCGGTACTCCAGGCACACCTGGCACAGGCGGTAACGGCGGGCCCAGCGGCGCGGTTTCTGCTTCCACCGCGGCAACAGGCGGCGTTGGAGGTGCCGGTGGCGCGGGCGGCGCAGCGTATGCCGGAGGATTAGTTGGAAACAACAGCACGCTCGGAGTTATTTTAAATTCTTTTGCCGCAGGATCAGTAACGTCGCTGGCGGGAAACGGCGCCTCGGGAGCGCAAGGCGGAGTCGGCGGTGACGGAACAAACGGTACCGGCGGTCATATCGGAGGTACAGGCGGCGCCGGTGGCGCGGGCGGAGCCGGAGGAGCTTCTTACTCCGGCGGTTTAATTGCCAACAACCTTAACGCCGCGAACACGGTCACTACCAGCTATGCAATTGGCACAACAGTGCAAGGCACATCCGGCAACGGCGGCAACGGCGGCACAGGCGGGAGCGGCGGCACCCCTGGAGCGGGCGGCAACGGCGGCGCGGGTGCCGCAGGCGCAGCTGCCGGCAACGGCGGCACGCTATATACAGGAGGACTCATCGGCTTTAACGACGGAACGGTGTTACTAAATTCATATGCAACAGCAAATGTCACAGGCACAGGCGGAAGCGGCGGCAACGGCGGTGGAGGAGGCAGTGGCGCAAACGGCGCTGTCGGAACTTCTGGCGCGGGTGGCAACGGCGGTGCCGGAGTAGGAGCCGCCGCAGGAGGCGCGGGAGGTGTCGCATACGGTGGCGGCTTTGTCGGAATCAACAACACTGGGAGAACCATCAAAGATTCCTACGCATCAGGAACAGTCACGCTCGTGAGCGGCGCCGGCGGCAATGGCGGCGCGAGCGGCGCAGGAGGTAATGGCGGCGCCGGAGTGTCATCAGGCAACGGCGGCAACGGCGGCAATTCCGGTGCCAGAACGGTAGGTCAAAACGGCGCCATTGCATACGGCGGAGGTTTTGCGGGGCAGAACTTTGGAACGATTTCAACCGACTATGCACTCGGTGGTGTTACGGTGACGGGCGGCAACGGTGGCACCGGCGGTGCCGCAAGCAACGCAGGCAACGGTGGCGCAGGCGGTCCTTCGGGCGGCGGCGGCACGGGCGGCAACGTCACTGCAACTGCTGCATTAGGTGCCGGTGGCACTGGTGGCACGCTCTACGCGGGTGGTCTTGTCGGTAACAACTTTACCGCAGGCCTTGTGCAATTTTCTTGGGCCGCAGGAAACGTCACTACGTTCGGCGGGGCAGGAGGTGCCGCCGGAGTAAGTGGCACAGGCGGCACGGGAGGCGCAGCGGGGACTACCGCTGCGGGTAACGGCGGCACAACCTTGGGCGGCGCTACCGGGGGTGCCGGCGGTGCAAGTTTTGCCGGAGGTCTTATCGGTGCAAACCTTTCAACTGGGAGTTTTAATACAAGCTACTCATCGGGCTCGGTAACCATGACCGGCGGCAACGGTGCAAATGGTGCAACCGGCGGCAGCGGCGGCAGCGGAGGTCTCGCAGGAGCAGTCTCGGGTAACGGTGGCACCGGCCAACCCGGCATTCTTGGTGGCACGGGCGGTCAGGGTGGCGACGTCAGCGGCGGCGGCCTTGTCGGTCAAAATACCGGAGCAATTACTAATGCGTACGCAAAAGGAAGTGTTACTGCTACCGCGGGTACTGCGGGTACCGGCGGGCAGGGAGGCTCAGGCGGCAACGGCGGTGCAGCCCGCGGCGGGAGCGCAGGCGCTAACGGCAACGGAGCAAACGGCGGTCCCGGCGGTGCCGCAAACGCATCCGGAGGCAACGCATATGTCGGCGGCCTCGTGGGCAGCAACAACACTTCTGCAATAACAAATGCGTACGCGGCAGATATCATAAGCGGTACAAAAACTAATGGCGCTGCCGGCGGCACTGGCGGTGCGGCAGGTACCGGCGGCACAGGTGGCACAGGTGGCGGTACAGGAGCAAACGGCGTCTCAACTTCTGTGCAGGATGTTGGAGGTGTGGTCGGGCTTCCTAGCGGCGGCACATATGTTTCAGTCTATTGGGATACGGTCACCTCGGCCACCACTACGGGAGCCGGTAACAACACCACTCCTTCCGGCACAGCCGGCAAAACTACTACGCTGATGCAACAGCAGACAACATTTGTAGGTTGGGATTTTGCAACGCCGGTGTGGGCGATCGCGGCGGCAACATATCCGTATTTAAATTATCAATCCGCTCCTGACGCGCCGACGAATATTGTTGCCGTCGCGGGCAACGGCCAAGCAACGATAACCTTTACGCCACCCGCAGACGTGGGCGGTTCTCCTATTACCTCATACACAGTCACCTCAAATATTGGTGGCCTCACCGGAACCGGTGGGGCATCGCCAATTACGGTGACGGGTCTCACGAACGGAACGACCTACACCTTTACGGTTACTGCAACAAATGCCTACGGTACGAGCATTTCCTCCGGTACCAGTAACGCAGTTGTGCCGGCCAGCGCTCCCGATGCGCCGACAATAGGCACTGCAACCGGCGGCAACGGCCAAGCAACGATTACATTCACACCGGGCGCTACCGGCGGCTCAACAATCACGAGCTACACGGTCACATCAAATGTCGGTGGGTTTACCGCAACGGGTGGCTCGTCGCCTTTAACAGTCACGGGACTTACTAACGGAGTGGCGTATACGTTTACGGTGACCGCAACAAACGCTATTGGCACAAGTACTCCCTCCGCAACAAGTAATTCAGTAACTCCTGCAACAGTACCGAATGCGCCGACAGGCATTTCTGCAGTGGCGGGGAATGGGCAGGCGACTGTCACATTCACGCCGCCGGCATTTGATGGAGGGTCCACAATTACAACCTATACCGTCACCTCCAACACCGGCGGCTTTACCGCAAGCGGTGGATCATCACCGATTACGATCACCGGACTTTCAAACGGCACCGCTTACACGTTCACGGTCACTGCAACAAATGCGGTTGGCACGAGCACATCGTCGGGTACAAGCAATTCGGTGGTTCCTGCCACTGTCCCTGATGCACCCACGATTGGTACTGCCACATACGGCAACGGCCAGGCGACAATCACATTCTCAACACCGGGGAATAACGGCGGTTCGGCGGTTACGTATTACACGGTTACCTCAAGCAGCGGAGGATTCACCGCGTACGGCGCATCTTCGCCGCTCACCGTGACGGGACTTTCAAACGGCACTGCGTACACATTTACAGTAACTGCAACCAACGGCGTCGGCACCAGCACCGCTTCAAGTGCATCCAACTCTATAACTCCGGCAACGGTGCCTGATGCGCCAACGGGTGTCACGGCGGTGCGCGGCAATGGACAAGCAACAATTACATTTACACCGGGGAATAACGGCGGCTCAGCGATAACATATTACAAAGTGACTTCAAGTGTCGGCGGCCTCACGGTATACGGCGCATCGTCACCGCTTGTTGTTACCGGTCTCACAAACGGTTTGAGTTACAATTTTACCGTCACGGCGACCAACGGTGTTGGCACTAGCACCGCCTCGAGTGCATCAAACACCATTACTCCCGCGACGGTTCCTGACGCGCCGACCATCGGCGTCGCCACAGGAGCCAACGGGGAAGCGACAATCACATTTACTCCGCCCGGCAACGACGGCAGCGCATCTATCACAAGCTATACGGTCACCTCTAACACCGGAGGCTTTACCGCAACCGGCGGCTCATCGCCGCTCACCGTGACGGGACTTTCAAACGGCACCGCTTACACGTTCACGGTCACTGCAACAAATGCGGTTGGCACCAGCACCGCCTCAAGTGTGTCTAACTCTGTCACACCTGCAACGATCCCGGACGCACCGACCGGTGTTAGTGCAACAGCAGGGAACGGGCAGGCAACGATTACGTTTACTCCGTCAGGAAGCAATGGCGGTTCAAACATCATCAGATACACTGTGACCTCTAACACCGGCGGCTTTACTGCAACCGGCGGGTCGTCACCAATCACCATCACCGGTCTCACAAATGGAACAACCTACACATTCACGGTCACTGCCACTAACGGCGTCGGCACCAGCACCTCCTCCGGCACGAGCAACTCGGTGGTGCCGGCAACGGTACCGGATGCGCCGACAATCGGCACAGCAATCCGCGGCAACGGCCAGGCGACTATCACGTTTACCGCACCGGCAAACAACGGCGGCTCCGCGATTACAACCTACACCGTTACATCAAATGTCGGCGGCTTTACCGCAAGCGGTGGCTCATCGCCGATTACGGTTACAGGTTTGAGCAATGGCGTCGCGTATACCTTCACTGTCACGGCAACAAATGCGATGGGCACCAGCTCGGCATCAAGTGCAAGCAACTCGGTAACGCCGGCAACGGTGCCTGATGCGCCTACCGGAGTCACTGCAGTAGGCGGCAACGGCCAGGCAACCATTACGTTTACTCCGCCTACTAACACGGGTAGTTCCACGATAACCGGCTACACTGTCACATCAAATGTCGGCGGTTTTACCGCAACCGGCGGCTCATCACCGATCACGATTACAGGCCTCACGAACGGCACAACATATACATTTACAGTTACCGCTACTAACGCCGTCGGCACCAGTACCTCATCGGGCACCAGCAATGCGGTTGTACCTGCTACAGTTTCGGATGCACCTACTGGTGTGAGTGCTACAGCGGGCGATGGTCAGGCAACTATTACATTCTCAGCACCGGGGAATAATGGGGGTTCGGCTATAACGTACTACACCGTCACTTCAAACACCGGCGGCTTTACCGCAACCGGAGGTTCATCGCCGATAACAATCACCGGACTTTCAAACGGTACAACATACACGTTTACGGTAACTGCAACCAACGCCCTCGGCACCAGCACCTCCTCCGGCACGAGCAACTCAGTTGTACCGGCGGGCGCTCCGGACGCACCGACCAGTGTCACTGCGGTGGGCGGCAATGGTGAAGCGACGATTACTTTTACTCCGCCCGTCAATAATGGCGGTTCGGCTATAACGGGATATGTTGTGATAGCAAGTTCGGGAGGTCTTACTGCAACCGGCGGGTCGTCACCAATCACCATCACCGGACTTTCAAACGGCACCGCATATACATTCACTGTCAAAGCAATTAACGCAAATGGCACCAGCACTGCCTCGACCGTAAGCAACTCGGTGACGCCTGCAACTGTGCCTGACGCCCCGATAAACGTTGCCGCCGCGATCGGGGACAGCAGCGCAACGGTCTCGTGGTCGGCCCCTGCATTTAACGGCGGCTCGGCGATTACGCTGTACACGGTGACGTCAAATATCGGCGGACATACGGCCACCTCAAGCGGCACGTCTGCGGTTGTGGGAGGGCTCACCAACGGCCTAACCTATACATTTACCGTTACTGCAAGCAATGCAGTCGGCACCAGCACATCGTCGGGCACGAGTAACTCAATAACTCCGGCAAGCGTACCCGGTGCACCGACAAACCTTTCGGCAACTGTTGAGGACAGCAGCATTGATCTTTCGTGGTCGGCGCCGGTTTCAACCGGCGGCTCGCCGATCACTGATTATGTTATTGAATATAAATTAACGAGCGGCGGCACGTGGTCGGTGTTTAACGACGGCGTCGGGACTACGCCGGCCACTACCGTCACCAGCCTTTCCAACGATAACTCATACGACTTCCGCGTATCCGCAAAAAATGCCGTCGGCCAAGGCACGGCCTCGGCGGTAGCGAGTTCAACTCCCGGCGCGCCGGCACAGGTGCTCGTCCAGAGCTTTTCGGATCTGACGAGCCCGAGCATCTCGACCGCGGTACGTATCACAAATGAGGGTTCGATTGCGTATGAATACCAATACACGTGGTGTGTGACGTCAGCGCAGACAGGTCAATGCAGCGACAACGATGTTATATTCAGCTCGACCGCAGCAAAACTGATCCAGCCGGGAACAAATTTCGACACCACTCTTAACTCAACAATAGCGTCGGCCGGTAATTATTGGTTCCATATTAATGTGCAATTCGGCTCCGATTCATCGGAGGCATCGCAATCGTTTACTGCTACAACCGACACTTCCGGCGGCGGAGACTCCGGTGGTGGTGGAGGCGGCGGAGGAGGAGGTGGTGGAGGTGGAGGCGGAGGCGGCGGAGGAGTTATGGCAGTCACTACACCGGCGCTGCCGTCGGGCGTCACAAGTGTCGCCGACCTCAACGGCGACGGCAAGGTCAACAGCGTAGACTTCTCCATACTGCTTGCGTTCTGGCACACAAGCCCGCCGTTTAAGAATCCCGGAGCCGACATGAACGGCGACGGCAAGGTGGACTCCGTAGACTTCTCGATCCTGCTCTATCGTTGGAATAAAAACTAATAACTACTATGCATAGAGGGATTACATACAGATATATAGTTGCTGTCCTGGCGGGAATCTTGCTCCTCCTGCCTACGACGAGCTTTGCCGCTTCTATATATATAGAGAGTGCCGCCGGCCCGGTTTCCGTAGGGGATACCGTCGTCCTTCGGGTGTATGCAGACACTGATGCCGCCTCCGCAAACGCGGTTGACGGGACAATAGCGCTGGCGCCTGCCCCTTCAGCCTTTACGATACAAGCGATAACGCTTGCGGGTTCGGTGCTGACGCTTTGGCCGCACGAGCCCTCGGTCTCTCAGAGTGGCAAAAGTATCAGCTTTACCGGCGGCGTCCCGGGCGGATTTAGCGGGACTCATCAACTGCTTTTTAGCGTGGCGGTGACCCCCAAGGTGGCAGGCACTATATCTTTTACTCCCGCAAGCGCCTCGCTCTATCTTAATGACGGCAAGGGCACCGCGGTGCACCTCTCGCCGAAACCATTCTCATTTACGGTTGTGCCGCCGCAGGCCGGAGTAACGCCGCGCAACGAGTGGCAGGCAGTAGTGTCGGGCGATACTACGCCGCCGGAGCCCTTTACGATTGCGAAAGCTCAGGATCCGTCAGTCTACGATAATAAAAAGTACATATACTTTCAGACAACCGATGCACAGTCAGGTATTGATCACTACGAGGTCAAAGAGGGTGATGCTGCACCTGTGGTGAGCGGCACTACCTACGTGCTCAACGATCAAGCGGGTCCCGTGAGCGTAACCGTGTACGCGTACGATAAGGCGGGTAATGTCCGCGTCAGTACCTATACACAAGGGAATAAGAGTCCGGGTGTTCTATCGCTCCCAGTGCTTGGTATACTTGTTGTATTGTTGTGCATATATATAGTATGGCGATTAAAAAGACACTCCTAGCAAGCGTCGTTGCGCTTGCCATGCTCGCGTATGCCTACCCGGCGCTTGCCGCGACACTTTCAATATCCTCAGGATCAACAAACGTTACGGCCGGAGACATCGTGACTGTCAGGGTTTCGGTCAATGCGGGAGGCACGGCCATCAACACGGCAGAAGGTACGCTCCAGTTCCCGACAGACGTGCTGCAAGCGCTCTCGCTCGACAAAAGCTCATCCATTTTTTCGATCTGGGTAGAGGATCCGAGCTTTTCTAACCAGACTGGCCAGGTGTCTTTTAGCGGCGGGCTCCCAAATCCGGGATACTCCGGCACAAACGGCACGGTGCTCACCGTTTCATTTCGGGCAAAAACTA
>CAZLHN010000017.1:0-9903 GCA_964559665.1 uncultured Candidatus Saccharibacteria bacterium | reverse complement strand
TTCAGCCGAGCAAGCAGAGCTTTTCTCGCGTTTTGCCCTGCGCAAAAAGATAAAGGCGGGCGATACGTTCTATAGGGGTCGGGGCTGTGAGAGCTGCCTCATGAGCGGCTACTCGGGCCGCGTGTGCATCAACGAGGTGCTCGCGGCCGACGACGAGATCCGCGCAGCGATCATGCGTGCAGCCTCATCGAGCGAGCTCAAGGCTGTAGCCGTCAAAAACGGCATGACGACCATGCTCGAGGACGGGTTTGAGAAGGCGCGGCGCGGCGAGACAACGCTCGAGGAAGTATTACGAGTTGTGTACGAATAATATGGCGAAGAAAAAAATAGACAATCCGGCCGAGCTCTTTGCATACATCGGATCCTTTCTGTCCGCGCGTCCACGCGAGCGCTCCGCCCCCATGGCGCAGTCTATGTTTGCCGGCTCGGCGATGGCGATCCCCATGGAAGATATCGAGGTTCCAATCAAGCCCAATGAAAAGAAGCCCCGGAAGCCGCTGTTTTCCTCCTTCGGCGGAGCGCGCTTTAGCCTCAAGGACCAGGTATTTTTTGCCAAGCGGCTCTCGTTTTTGATTGACGCGGGCGTATCGCTCTCCGAGGCGCTCCACATCATGCGCGAGCAGGCAAGCGGCCGTGCGCAAACCCGGATGCTCTCTCAGGTCGTCGACGACGTCATGAGCGGGCAGTCGCTCTCGCGCACCTTCGCCAAGTTTCCGAAGGTCTTCAGCGAGTTTACCGTTTCCATAGTCAAGATTGGCGAGAGCTCGGGCACGCTTTCAAACAGCCTCAGCTATCTGGCCGACGAGCTCAAGAAAAAGCAGATGCTGCGCCGCAAGCTCGTGAGCGCGTTCGTGTATCCGGCGGTCATCAGCGTGGCGACGCTCGGCATCACCGCGTTTCTGATGCTCTACCTCTTCCCCAAGATAATGCCGATATTCATAAGTCTCCACACGAAACTCCCGCTCACGACCCGCATCGTGATGGGCGCGAGCGTCTTTTTACAGCACTGGGGGCTCGCGGCGCTTGCCGCATTCGTCTTGCTTATGGTTGTTTTCCTTATGGTAGTAAAGCGGGTCTCGTCATTCCACCGCATGATGGACCGTCTCGTGCTCGCGCTCCCCATCGTCGGTTCAGTCATCCAGTATTACAACGTCGCCAACACGAGCCGTACCCTGGGGCTCTTGCTTAAAAGCGGCATCAAGCTCTCGGAGGCGACTGTCATTACCGCCGAGACCACGCGCAACCTGGTATATCGCCGCGAGTTTTTGGCGCTGTCGCAGGTAATCAATCGCGGCGAGCGCATGTCGGCGTATGTAAACAAAAGCAAGGCCGAGTTCCCGACGATATTCGGGCACATGCTCGCGGTGGGCGAGCGCTCTGGCTCTTTGTCCGAAACATTGATCTACCTGGCGGAGCTGTACGAGCACGAGGTGGACGAGTTCACCAAAAATATCTCCACGCTCATCGAGCCGGCGCTCATGGTGGTGATGGGGCTCGTGGTCGGGTTCATCGCGGTCTCAATCATTACGCCCATTTATGGCATCACCCAGAATTTGCACGGATAACCGCGCCTTCACGCTCATCGAGATTTTGATCGTGATAGGGATACTCTCGGTATTGGGAGCGATGACGCTTTTTATCGACCTCGGGAGCTATCGCGGCGATGCCTTCCGCGCGGAGCGCGACACCGTCGTGACGCTTATGCAAAAAGCGCGCGCCGATGCACTCAATAATATCGACGAAGCGCCCCACGGTTTAGCGCTATTTCCCGCCGATCACCCTAAAAGTTACGTGCTTTTTGACGGCACGACTTATGCCGCCGATCCGGCTTCGCACGACGTGGTTGACGCGAGCTACGATGTCGGCCTGGCACCTGGCACGCCGAGCGAGGTGGTCTTTGAGCAATTGAGCGGCGACGCGAATTACAGTGGCGCGGTGACGCTGGTAGACCCGAATCGCACTCTGAGCTTCGACATCGACATCAACCAGGAGGGCATGATCAGCGACTAATATATGTACAAAAAGGGATTCAGCACCGTCGAACTCATGGTCGCATTCGCGATACTGACATTGGTATTCGGCGGCGTGATACTCGCCGACTTCAGCGCCAACTACTGGGCTATCACGTCGCAGACGTCCAACGAGGCACTGTATAAAGCCAAGACGCGGCTCGAGGTACTGCGCGCGGGGGCCAAACAGGACTTCCAGTCGGTGGTATCTTCTCCATCAACCAAGGACAACGACTCGGACTGCGCGGCAGGCGGGCTATGTTACTTTGTCGAGAGTATCGTCACCAATCTCTCGCCGTGCTCCAAATACGCGCAGGCGAAGGTGACCTGGCAGGTAGACAGCTATCCGCAAAGCGATACGTCTCTATTCACCAACCTCACCAACCCAACCGAAGCTATCGAGCTCGGCGGCGATTGCCCACTCGCGCCACCTTCCGGCGCTTGGAGCACCATGACGCAACTTTCCTCAAGCGACTTTGGCGCGGGCAATCCGACGGGCATCGACACGCTCGGCGGCATCACCTATGTGGCGACCGACCAGGCACCATATCTCCAGATCGCGCAGGCTTCGGGATTTACCGCTTTTGCAAACGGTTTTGCCGCGATGGACCCGTACAACGACATCGACGTGGTGCGCGACGCTGCGACCGGCCGCACCTACGGCTACGCCGCCATCGCGAGCACCTCAGCGCAGCTGGAGGTGCTCGACTTGACCGACCCGAATAATCCGACCAGCGTGAGCAAGCTTGCGCTCAATAGTGTGGACCCGCTCGGATCCTATCCGCAAGGCTGGCGCGTCTTTTACTATGACCGCAAGGTATATATCACGACGCGCGAGACGACCGGCCCCGAGTTCCATGTGATCGACGTGAGCAACCCGGCCAATCCGACCGAGCTCGGGAGTAAGGAACTCAATACATCCGCGTACGGCATTGTGGTGCGCGACATCCGCATGAACGGTAGCGTGCACCGGTTCGTATTTTTGGCGACGACCGACGACAGCAAAGAGATAATGGTGCTCGACGCGACCAACCCGGCGGCGATCACGGAAGTGGCGGGCGCCGCGACCGACCTGCCGGGCGCCTATGACAGCCGCTCGATATTTCTCTCCGGTACCACTCTATATATAGGGCGCGTGCAGAACACCGGTCCCGAGCTTTACGCGCTTGATGCAAGCAATCTTCTTTCAGCAAGCGGCGGGCTGCCGACGCTCGGGACTGCAGAGGCGGGCGGCGACGTGCTTGCGCTGCGCGTCTCGGAGCCATTTGTATTTGCAGGTACCTCACGCAGCGGCAAAGAGCTCCAGGTGTTTGCGACAAACGCCGGGGTTTTGTCGGCGCTCGGCTCCTATTCCGCTTCCGGCCTCGCGGGCCTTGATCTCGAGGGCAACAGCATCTTTGCCGCGGGCGCCTCGAGCCCGAAGTTGCGCGTCATACAAAGCCAATGAAAAAGCCCCCATTACAACGCGGATTCACGTTGATCGAGACCATGATATACATCGTGCTCTTCGGCATGCTTATGAGCGGCGCGGTCGTCTCGGCCTACCAATTGCTGGGCGGTGGCGATCGCCACCAAGCGCTCCTGGCGGTGCAGGAAGAGGGAACCTTTATCAACCGCAAGATAAATTGGGCGCTCTCGGGCGCCACGGCGGTGAGCGTCTCGGGCGGCAACGTGTTAACCGTCACACGGCCCGATTTAGGCGCCGAGAGCCCGCTCGTGATCGACGGCTCCAGCGCACGGGTCACTCTTAAGCGCGGCTCGGCGGCCGCGATGCCCATTTCGGCGCAATCACTTGCGATACAAAGCATGGCATTTGCGGTCGACCCGCCCACAAGCGTGCTCCCGACCGCGGTGCATGTGAGCTTTTCGATAGATGACAAGCCGTTTACCTTTGGCGCTTACCTGCGGCAATAACTCTGCATGACTCACTTGTATACAAATAAAAACGGAGGCTATATCGCGCTGATGGCGACGATTATCATATCGCTCGTACTGCTTATCATGACGACCCAGGAAGGGATGTCCGGCTGGTATACGCGCTTTACCGTACTGGGCACCCAGTCCAAGGAACAGGCTAATGCGCTTGCCGAAGGTTGCGCCGACCAAGCACTCGCCGCGCTCGTCACCGACGTCACGTACACGGGCAATACCGACAGCACGTTTCCAGCTGGCACGTGTCATGTATATCCGGTCGAGTTCAATACGCCGTCTAGCGGCATGGTCACTATCAAGACGCAGGCGGTTGTGCAAGGCTCGTACGCCAACCTGGCTCTGGCGACCAATCTTAACAGCGTGCACTTGGGCGCGATACCTTCGGCGCCGCAGTACGGCACGCTCATTGTGCAGACGCTTGTAACAAGCGCAACCGGCGGCGCGACGCCGGACCCGTCTGCGTTTACGATGCGCGTGGCGAGCGTCAATCCGTCGAAATCTTCCTTCCCCGGCGCCTCCACCGGCGTCGTGGTGACCATCCCGACGCCGACTGCGAGTGCGGTCAATTACAGCGTCACCGAAGACGCGCTTAGCGGGTTCGCGCCCAACTTCACCGCACAATGCTCCGGAGCGATCAAGGGCGGGGAGATCAAGTCTTGCACGGTTTCGAATGCGCCCGTTACGACGACGCTGACGCTCATTGCGAACGTCTCCAATACCTACGGCGTCACGACCGCGCAGCCCGCCGATATCCCTCTATATATAGACGGCACGCAAGTGACGCTCGGCCACGCATACACCGAGCCTGCCGGAGCGCATGCAGTTACGGCTACGGTGCCAGCCGGATACACCGCGTCGGCGTGGGGGTATCAATGCACAGGCGCAGCGGCAAGCGGCACCGCCAGCTTGGACCTCGGCAATAATAAGATCTGCGTTATCAATCTGGCCGAAAATCCGCCACCTGCACCGACCTGCGCCGACACGGTGATGATGCTCGACCGCACGGGCAGCATGGGCTCGACCGATCTTTCCGACGAAAAGTCCGCGGCCAACGCACTCGTCTCTTTGTATGCCGCGGTGGTTCCTCCCGCGCCCGCGCCGCGCCTGGGTGTTGGGAGCTTCGGCGGGCTTGACGGATCCCACGCGTGGGTACCGACCAATCCACCCAACACGGTGAACGGCATCTTGACCACCGTGTACGGCGACATCACAAACGCGATAACCAAGATAACCGCCAGCAACAGCAGCGTGGGCACCGACCTTTCCGCCGCGATCACGGCGGGGATGAACGAGCTCGCGGGCCACGGCCAAGCGGGCAAGCAAAAAGTGCTCATCCTGGTTTCCGATGGCGATCCGAGCGAGCCCAACGGCTCTGTCACGACGCCGCTCACCGTGGCGCCTTCGACGACCGGCACGTTCGACCAGTGGAGCGCCAACAGCGGCGCCAAAGCCGCGGCCGTTGCGGGCAACGACGCCGACACGAGTTACATCGCAACGCCGATCCAGGCCGAGACTTTCAAACTCCAGAACGGCACGGTGCCTGCGGGCGCCGTGAATATCGCAGTTGCGCTCCATGCCGTGGCCCGAGAGTCTGGCGGCACCACCGGCAACATCGCGCTGACGGCCGAAAACGGCTCCGCGCAGGCAAGCGACGGCGGACACAATCTCTCGTCCTCCTACGCCGATTACTCCTGGACGATGAATACGAATCCCATCACGGGCAGCGCGTGGACTATATCTGAAGTCAATACATGGGCCACGAGCTTCGGCGTCCTTAATGCCTCCACGGGTGCCACGACACCGCGCGTCACGCAGCTGTATGCCACGGTCACGTGGGGTGTTGCGGGCAACAGCGGTCTCAAGGCTCCGGGCTCCGCGCATACGCCCAACAACTGGAGCACGAGCGCGGTGGGCAATATCCAAACCAGCAACAACGTATACGCGTCGACCAACAACACCGGCACGAGCGGCGAGCAGGGATACTCCAATTTCAGCCTGGCTATCCCGACAACCGCGACGATAACCGGTGTCGAGGTTGTGGCAGAAGCAAAGTCGAGCGACTCAAGCGGCTGCCGCATCGGCGCGGAACTATCTTCAAACGGATCATCCTTTACCAACTCCGGCAATGATGCGGGACTCACGGGTACGGACGCTTCGTATACGCTTGGCGCGTCAAACGACTTGTGGGACAGAACCTGGACGCCAACGGACTTTAACTCTACCAACTTTACCGTGCGGCTCGAGAACATCGACCCCGGGAGCTCGTGCACCAACAACTCCACGCTCTCAGTCGACCAGCTGCAGGTCCGGGTTTCCTACACGACGCCGGGCAGCGCCACGCTGGCACCGACCGCGGCGGGCACGTATAGCGCATGGACTCCCAACACCGGCACGGCGCTTGCCGCCGTGGCGAGCAGCGACGCCGACACAAGCTATATTTCCCAGGCTGTCGCATCCACCGCCGCGCAGCAGAGCTTCCTCATGGGCAATGCCGCAGTGCCAAACGGCACAAGTGCGATATCCGTGGTGTTCCATGCCGTGGCCAAAGAGGTAGGCGGGTCAAACGGCGCCATTCAGATGCTCGCGGAGAAGGGGGGCTCGCCGGTGCTCAATACGGCGCAGAATCTGACTTCGAGTTATGCGGATTATTCCTGGACGATGAATAACAACCCGCTCGGCGGCGCGTGGACGCAGGCCGAGGTTAATAGCTGGACCACCAAGTTCGGCGTCAAAGACGTCAGCACCGGCGGCGCTTCAGTGCGCGTGACGCAATTGTATGCGGTAGTTAATTACACGATAACGACTTCGCCGACCGAGGCGGCGCTCAATGCGGCCGATGCGGCCAAGCTTGCCGGCGCAAGTATCTTTACCATCTACTTCGGGAGCGGCAATCCGGCGCTCTTGGCGCAGTTGGCGAGCGGCTCGACGCCCAATGGCGCGCATCAAAACGGCTCCTACAGTGACCCGGGCGGCGTTACCGCAGGCTCGGTCGTCGCCGCGCCTGCGGCTACGGCAGCGCCGAGCCAGTTCGCCAATCCGACGCGCGCATTCGCGAGCGACAATCAATATGCGACCGACAATACCAACGGCCACAGCCAGGGCTACTCCGGCTTTGCGCTCAATATCCCGCCGGGTGCCAGCATCAACGGCATCGAGGTGCTGACCGAGGCAAAGTCGGGCGACTCGAGCGGCTGCCAGTTTAGCGCCTCCCTATCCTCAAACGGCGGCAGTTCCTACACGAGCGCTATGACAGCCAGCATCACTTCGAGCAGCGATCGCTCGTATACGCTCGGCAGCGCCACCAACCTCTGGAGCCGCACGTGGGCAACATCGGACTTCGACCCGACCAAGTTTGTGGTACGCCTGCAGGACGTCGATCCGGGCAATGCCTGCACCAACGGCTCCCTACTCTCGATCGACCAGGTGCAGGTGCGCGTCTCCTACAGCGTCAATAACGAAAACGGTGACGGAGACAACTTCTTTATCGCGCCCGCCTCGAGCGATATGAAAGGCATCTTCCAGTTCATCGGCAACCAGGTCTGCCCGGCGGCAAACAATCCGGCCGCGGCTGCGGCGCCTACAACCGCTTCGCTATTCGTCATCACGAACGTCATCAATAATAACAGCGGCGCCAATGTCGCGAACGACTTTAAGGTCGGGATAAACGGACAAAATGCTTCGCCTGCGACATTCAGCGGCACGGACTCTCCCGGCAAGCAGATCACGCTTGATCCAGGCACATATTCGATAACGCAAACGACGATTCCCTCGGGCTATACGCAATCGATGACCGACTCCTGCTCGGGCACCATAGCGGCGGGCGAGGCGCGCGTGTGCGTCATTACCGACGACGATCTGCCGCCTCCGCCTCCGCCGCCCGACCTCTCCATTACCCCCGGCTCCTGGCAGGAAGTGCCCGGCACGGGGCAATAGGGGGGTGCTTGCAGCAAGCGAGGCCAGTGTAGTAGCGTATTGGGCGATTATGAACCATTAATAGTTTGATGTACCACAGTATGATTCGACAACTTTTTCAGAAGTCAGGCAGGGGATTTACGCTCATCGAGATCCTTATCGTTATCGGCATCATCGCGATCCTCGCGGCGATTGTTATCATCGCGATTAACCCGGCCAAACAGTTCGCCCAGGCGCGCAACACGCAGCGCGAGGCCGCGGTCAACTCGATCCTCAATGCGATAGGGCAGCGCATCGCGGACAACAAGGGCGTATTTGCCGGCAGCTTTAGCAGCGGCACGTATACATGCCCTACGCTCCCTACCGGACCCACTCCTATCCTCAGTGGTACAGGCACCGGGGTCGATCTCTCGTGCTTGGTGCCGACCTATATCTCCGTATTGCCTGTCGATCCGACCGCTCCGGCCGGCATCGACACAGGGTATACGGTGTCCGTAAGCACCACCGGCCGCGTAACGGTCGCCGCTCCGAACGCAGTGACGGAAACCGCCATTCCGGACGCGCCCGCGATCAGCGTCACCCGCTAATTGATTGCTTACAGAAGCAAAAACCTGCCGAAGTGGCGGGTTTTTGCTTGTTTGTCAAATATGTTTTGCTGTGCATAACTCCGGTTGACTTTCATTCTATTTAATAGTAGTACGTGGCCAGATCCGGTCTCCTTGCAGTGGGCGATTACAAAACAAATTTTATCTATAAGCAACCTTTATTCTCTATGGCAAGCATGAATTCTGACATCCGGATGCCGTCTCGTGGCAACCGCTCCCTATTGGCTCTCTTAGTTGTAGCTGTATCTGCTTTTTCTCTTGCATTTATAATCTCGCTGTCTCCTTTCTGGGCATCTGTCTCGAGCGCAGACGTTGTGCCGAATTGCAGCAGCGGCGTCGGTTCTACTCTTGTTGTCGATACAACGCAGCATATTGTTGGCGATCCGGACTCTTCTGTCTCTGGGCCGAACTGGGCTCTGGACACCTTTACCCGCCACATCCGCATTTGGCAGGAAACTATCGGTACTGACACGCACTACTGCGCACAGGCAGATGACAACGGTACCTTTACTACTAACGGTACTATCAGCCCGCAGAGCGGTGCAGCGCTTACCGAGACTATTACCGGTACGATGATCGGTGGCACACATGGCGAAATAACGGGCGGCACGTTCGACTCGAGCCAGCCTGCAGTCGCAGATGTTGACTGCACTACCGCTCCAAGCGGCTCGTGCGATGGTTTGACCTCTAAGTGGGTGGCATATTACTTCGGTCCGGGAGCAACCTACAATTATTCTCCGTCGCCTGCCGACTCGACCGGCGACTGGGGCTGGACCTATACTGCCCACGAGTGCGGGTATGGCGTATGGAAAAATGCTAATACGGGCAACTCGGGCGACATTGCCACTCCTTCGAACCACTGCCCGGAGGCGCTCAATCAGCACATCACTACGACTGAAGGGGTAGCTACCACTACGACACTTACCGGCACTGACCAAGACCACGATACTCTCAACTTCACAATTTCGACGCCTCCAGCACATGGAACGCTTATGTGTGGCAGCAGCGCCTGCAATACAACTGGCGATGTTGTGATCGGCAGCACACCCGGCACCTCGCCCGATGTAACCTACACGCCTGATGCTGGCTACACGGGCCATGATCAGTTCGACTTTACTGCAAGCGATGGGGTCAATGACAACGATGCGACGGTCTATATTACTGTTACTGCTCCTGTTATAGCTGCTTGCACCACTGGTGTGCATACTCCGCTCCTCGTTGATGCTACACAGCATATTGTTGGCGACCCGGACTCTTCTGTCTCTGGGCCGAACTGGGCGCTCGACACCTTTACCCGCCACATCCAGATCTGGGCCGAGGGCACGCACTACTGCGCGCAGGCCGACGACCAGGGCACCTTTACCACTAACGGTACTATCAGCCCGCAAAGCGGCGCAGCACTTACCGAGATAATTACAGGCACGATGGTTGGCGGCACGCACGGC
>CAZLHN010000016.1:0-10270 GCA_964559665.1 uncultured Candidatus Saccharibacteria bacterium | reverse complement strand
CCCCCGGCAGTGTGCCATAGCGATACCAGCCGACATCAGTGTAGTTGCTCGGCACTGCCATATTGCCTGTCTTGCCGATGCCGACGTCCTGTATGTTGGTGTCTACGTTAATCGAGGGGATGGAGAGGCGCACAGGAACATCTTTTGCCGAGGCGATGACGGTCGGCGTGGAGCTGCCAGAAGAGGACGGAGGCGCCACTGCCGCCCCTTCCTCTTCCGGCGCATACCACACAGCATGCACCAGCACGAAGAGAAAGACTCCCGCAGCCGCGAGTGTTACGAGCCCCACCATTCCTGTCAGAAGTCTGCCTCGCATACTATGACGAACAGCGGATGCCATGTGCGGCATCCGCTGCCCTAAAAAATACTTAGGCTTTCGCCGAACGGTTGCTGAAGAATGCGACGCCAGCGACAACGATAATTGCCGCGATGGCGAGCACAACGAGATTGGTAACCATCTCGCCGCCCGCGCCGGTGTCAGGCGTGCCCGGCGTGCTTGTCGCCACAACCTGCGCGGAGGCTATGCCTGCCACTGTCCACGCCAAAAGCGTCGCGGTGCCTATCTGGAATGTTTTCTTCAAGAATGTCATAGATCAAATGATTAGGCTTCTAAACGCCTTCTGTTGCACGCTTGAGACTATACCTAAAATGGTATTAAGCTTGCATGAACGCCCTCAGCGCCGCCTCGGCAAGCGCGATATCGTCCGGGTACCCGACCGGCTGCCAAAAAGAGGCTTGCACTATTGACACCGGGTAGTCGCGCGCCAACGCGGTGATCATCCCGGGGATGCCGAGCTCACCTTTGGTTTCGCTTGGGGCATAGTTAAATATATTTTGTGTGAGCACGGCGACACCGGTGGAGATGAGGTTGGTCTCGGGGTGTTCGGGCTTTTCTATAATCGTGCGGAGCGTGTCGTCCGGGTTGATTGATACGACGCCAAATCGCTCGGGAGCTTTGCTCTTTGCCACTAGGAGGCCATATGTATGCTGTGCCAATTCCTCCAAATCTGCTTTTGCCAAGAGGTCGTCGGCGAATGTGACAAGAAAGCGGTCTTTGAGATGCGGCCGGGCATACTCGAGCGCCGCGGCGGTGCCCTTCTTTTCGCCCTGCTCGAGATAGATAACTTTCTTGCCAAAGAACGTGTCGCCGCAATACTCGCGGATCTTTTCCTGCATATACTTTACGACTAGTATGATCTCCTCAACGTCGTCCGGCAGGGCACGTACAACGTGCTCGAGTATCGGCATACCGCCGACCAAGATCAAGGGCTTAGGCCGCTCGAGCGTCAGCGGCCGCATGCGCACCCCTTCTCCTGCGGCCAGAATGACTGCTTGCATATAGTAGTAAACTCTCGGGATATCCTTTTTGTAACGCGCTGCGGAGAGGGAGAGATTCGAACTCTCGATCCAGTTTCCCGGATGCCGGTTTTCGAAACCGGTGCCTTCGACCACTCAGCCACCTCTCCAGTGGCAATTAAAGTACCATTTTTTCCTAATTTAGGCTATATTTTGGGCAAGGCCCTATAGTCTAGCGGAGCGAGGAATAAAAGTTTACTTTTATTCCGAGCGTAGTGACGACTATATGGCCCATGAAGTAGGGCCCTATCGTCTAACGGTTAGGACGCCGGCTTTTCAAGCCGTTAATCCGGGTTCGATTCCCGGTAGGGTCATGAGTTTTGGTAAGGTAGGATATAGATATCCGTCTATATGCTTATGACACTATTTGCACATATCGGGGCATTTATGGCCATACCGTTTTTGGCCTTTTCTGCCTGGTTTGGCGGGGGAGCGCACATGCATCAATGGCCCACTCACTATCCGCCTATAGCGACCTCGACACCTCCTGTAGCTACTACCACGCCGCCGGTGCATACTCCGCCGCATACGCAAGCTGCGGTTACGCTCTACTCTGTTTCAAAAACAAGCGGCATTGCCGTTGGTGACACGATAACAATCACCGGCTCCGGCTTTACAAACGACAATACAATCCTGCTTGATGGCATGGTCGCGGCAAAAAATGTTCCGATCACGTCGTCTATAGCGATTGCATGTACGACCGATCCGTCCTGCAAGGGAGGCATCCATCAAACGCTCATATTTACTATTCCGTCCTCGATTGGTCCCGATTGCAAAGCGGGGCAGATGTGCCCGATGTACATGCGCCTGCTCACTAGTGGCACGTACAATCTCGCAGTAGAGAACGAAAACGGCACGAGCAACACTATTGCAGTTTCTATCGTTGGTACGGCGGGTATTCAGTAATCTGGAGGCTTCATACTCATAGTCTGGCGCGTTTTCCCGCCGTCCTGTATCGTTAGTGCCTGCCCCCTATGAGCTATATCAAACGGGTCTTTTTTTATGTATCGATCGCCATCGAGTGGTGCGCCTACGTGGCGCGCTATTGGCTCTTGCATACGTTTGGCAGCCAGGAGGATGTCAAAGGCGTACGCGTAATACTGATGCGCGACGGCCGAGTGGTCTTGATCCGCCATTGGTTTAGTCCGGGCATCTGGACACTCCCCGGCGGCGGCATCCACAAAAATGAGACTCCCAACGAAGCGGGAAAGCGCGAGATACGCGAAGAAATAGGGTATACCATACGCACTTTTGGCGGGGCGGTGGGCGTGTATCAAGGCCGCATGGGACGCAAGGATTCCGTAATTGTGCTCTATACCGATGATTTTGAAGGCAGCATGCGCTTTGTGCCGAATATGGAGGTGATGGATCGCGGACTGTTTGAAGTAGAACATCTGCCGCTCGATATTTCTCCGGCAAATCGCCGCCGTATACAAGCGTACGCGGCGGGTGTGCGCAACGAGCACGGAGTTTGGTAAAAAGAATCCCCGCGCTCACTTTGAGCGCGGGGCACTGATATGTTAGGCGATGTCGAGATAGAGGCCTGTGGAGTGCGGGTCGCCTTCGACGCGGATGCGGTCTCCGAAGTTGGTCCTGCACCAATCCCGCAGCGAGTCCACGAATGCGCGGTTTGGATGTGCCTTTTGCAGAAAGATAGCGAGTTCCGCCGATATGTCCCGCAGGTATATCCGCGAGTCCAAGGCGCGGGCTTTGAGCGTCTCGGCAATGTAGCCGAAGATTGAGCTGCCATGCTGCTCAAGCAGCTGCTCCAACTGCGTTTTCTCTTCCCGATAGGAAGGGAGTCGCTGCACGTCAGGGGACTCTGCTCTCGCTGCAGCCCAGGCCTTGAGCGCCCGTCTCACGTCGGCGGCGCCGTACTCAGTCTGTTTTGCTGTCACACTATAACTCCTTTGTTGCGACCATTTCCGTCTATAGGTATAAAATAAAATCGGCCTTGGGTCAACGCTAGCGCTTCATCCTGAGCCAGTAGTAGATGTCCTCGAGCGCTTTTACCGCGTCGCCTGCGGCAATATTATTTTGATGATACAGCTCATCGGTGCAATCCCCTGCGGCCCACACGCCGTCCTGTGAGGTGTGCTGGTTCTTTGCATCCACCTTCACGCGATCGTATTCATCGAGCTCGATGATATCTTTGGCCCAGTCGGTCGAGGGCAGCATTCCTATCTCGACAAAGATGCCGCTGACCGGGAGCTCCTGCGTCTCGTTTGTCTTTGTGTTTTGCACGACGAGGCCGGAAACGAAATTGGAGCCTTTGATTTCGGTTGGCACCGTGTACTGGAGCGTTTTCATGTTGGGGTGCGCCAATACTGCCTCTACGGTAGCCGCGTCAGCTTTGGAAAAGTCGCTGCGTGATATGAGAGTGACGCTCTTGCAGTAAGCCAACAGTTGAGCTGCGGTCTCGAACCCGGCATTGCCACCGCCGATAACCACCGCGTCCTGGCCAGCGAACAAGGGCCCGTCGCACGAGGCGCAATAGGTAAGGCCTTTGTTCTCGAACTGGGCTGCGGTGGGGACTGCCAGCTTGCGGCGCATGCCGCCGGTGGCAACAAGGAGAGCTTTTGCCTCATAGGAGCCCTTGCCGGTCGTTATAGAAAATCCGCCCTCGATCTTTTGCGCTTTTTGCGCGCGCTCACCCAGGTGGACGTCGACGACATCCGCCGCGTACGCATGCAGGTGCATCTCGAGCTGTTTGGCGAGCCCCATGCCGCTGATGTGCTGCGTGCCTATCCAGTTTTGTATATCGACGGAGTCCATGCTCTGCCCGCCGATCGTCTCCGCGATAAAAATAGTCTTGAGCTTTTTGCGCGCCGCATACACGCCGGCCGCAACGCCCGCAGGGCCGCCGCCGACAATAGCAAGGTCGTACATCCTTCTATATTACTTTATTTTCGGTCGGCGGAGAAACGAAGGCACGGCACCCCAGTCGTCTTCTTCTTTGTCTTCGGGCTTGGGTTTGGTGTTGGAATCCATTTTTTCGTCCTTGATAGGCATGGCCGGGGTGTTGTAGATCTTGCCGAGCGGCTGCTCAGCATCCTTGTCCTTCTCGCGTGAGAAGTTAAAGAGCGGCGTGCCGCGCGGAGATATGCCTGCGGCGGGGAAGCCGGTCGCTATAACGGTGACGCGGATCTCGTTCTTTTTGAGCTTATCATCCTTGATAGCGCCGAAGATGATCTTGGCGTTCGGGTCTACCGACTCGGTGATTATTTTTGCCGCCTCGTGCACCTCTACCATGCCGAGGTCCTCGCCTCCGGCGATCGCGAACAAGACGCCTTTTGCGCCGTTGATGGAAAGCTCAAGGAGCGGAGACGATACCGCCGCGTGCGCCGCGGCTTGCGCGCGATTCTCGCCCGAGGCCACGCCGATCCCCATTAAGGCCGAGCCCGAGTTCTCCATGACCGCGCGCACGTCGGCAAAGTCGACGTTGATGATGCCTGGGTTGGTGATGAGGTCGGATATGCCCTCGACTGCCTGCTTGAGCACATCGTCGCACATGGCAAAGGCCTCCTTGAGCGTCGTCTCTTTGGCAACTGTCGCCAGCAGGCGGTCGTTGGGGATGACGATAAGCGCGTCAACCTCTTTTCTGAGTTCGTCGAGCCCTTGCTCGGCCAAGCGCAAACGCTGCGCGCCCTCGAACGAGAATGGCTTGGTGACTACGGCAACCGTGAGCGCGCCGGATTCCTTGGCTGTTTTTGCAACGACCGGCGCTGCGCCCGTGCCCGTGCCGCCGCCCATGCCGCCAGCGACAAACACCATGTCGGAGCCCTTCATCGCCTGCTGCAATTCCTCTTTTGTTTCGTCGGCTGCGCGCTTGCCCAGCTCCGGGTTCATGCCGGTGCCCAGGCCGCGCGTGAGATTCTTGCCGATGTGTATCTTCTTTTTCGCCATCGAATGATGGAGATCCTGCGCGTCGGTGTTGACTGCGATAAAGTCGACGCCGCGCACTTTTGCCTCAACCATGTGATTGACCGCATTATTGCCGGAGCCGCCTACACCGATGACGCGGATCCGTGCGAATGCTTCTACATCTGGTTGTACTTGGGGCATATGGATGTGATTGTGGGTGATAAGTTTGGCGCACCGTATACCCGCGCACTACAGTATCGCGCAAGGATTCCTCCTTGCACGGACATGCTCATGAGCGACTATAGAAGAACAGTGCTAGAAGTATAGCACTCCTATATATAATGCAAACCCCGCCTTAGGAGCGAGGAAAGTTTGACTTTTTAACCTTTTGTATCAGAGCAATTTATTTTCCGTCGTCGATAAAAAGCTCATATCCACCCAGCACTATCATGTTGCTCAAGAGTATCCAAAATATAAATTCTTCAAGAGGGAAAGTAATGGAATCTATTTGTATAAGACCCACATACTGGCCCGGGAAGTCCCACTGACCCAGGGAGCGACCGACAATCTCATAGATGAGATATAGTGGAACAAAATATACCGCAGCCTTAAGAAGTTTAGGAAGCAAAAATGGTCTCGCATAGAGCAAATATATAAAAGGGGGAATCGTTCCTAACCCTAAAACAAAATAAGAATAGGTAATGTGTAGGTAAGCAGGCGCCACAAGCTGCAGTCCCAGTACTATCCCGATAAACACTAGGCCCAAGCCCGCAACATACCAAACCTTTTTTGAAACTACGTCGCGGCGATCATGTTCAAGCATGTGCTCGTAAAAAAGTACAAGAAGCAAAACCCAAAGCGAAGTCCATATAATCGCATCTGCACTTACAACGCCTAAAATCCTATGTGGAAATAGAAGCTGGGAATCTTTCCAAGCCCACGCGCCGTTTAGCTCGGCCAAATAATCCATCAAAAAACAGTACAAGATGCCGAAGACGACCACGGCCGCAAAAGCCTCTTTCTTTTTTGGTTTTGTTTTAAAAAGTAGATATATACATGGAAGTCCAAGAAAAAGGAACGCAGAAGTGAGAAAGGTTGCCTGCAACAAATAACTTGCGATCACCGCTACACCTCCTAATAACACCAAGGTCCAGAAATCTTTAGCGCGGTTTTTATAGATCCACATGTTTTACGGGAGGAACTTCTGGAGCCAGCGGACGAGCATCCTGAGAGCGTCACGCATACCCGCGCCCGAGGTCATCTCGGCGTCTTCGCCTTGATTAAAGCCCCAGATAGTCAATCCGTACGCCACGGCCCACGAACCATCCTTAAGGTGCACCTTTGAGCCGACACCCTCGGAGAGCGAGGCGACGCGCGATGGGAGCCTGAGCACCGCCTTGGCCAAATCGGAGATGGTCTGCACGGATGATCCGCCGCCGGTGAGCACGACGCCCGCCGGAAGCAATTCGTTTTTGCCGATCTTTTTGAGCTGCGCTTCGACGAGCTTGAACATGTCCGATACGCGGCGCGAAATGAGGTCGTCGATTTTGCGCTGCGGGAACGGGGCTCCCAATACCGCGCCCTGCTTGAGCTGCTCGGCTTCTTCGGGGCTGATGCGTAGACCGAGCGCGATGTCATGCGTGATGTCCGCGGCGCCGACAGGGAACACGCGCATGGAGATGGGGATACCGTCCTCGAACACGATTATCGAAAGCGTCTCGGAGCCGATGTTGGCCAGCACGCAGCCGACCCGCTTCTGCATTTTAGAAAGCGCGACGAAACTCGCGGCCAGCGGCGAGGCTGCGACATCTTCCACCTCGACGCCCGCGTTCTCGACCGCGGCGACGAGGTCGTTCACGTGGCGCTCGAGGCAGGTGATAAAAAGCGTCTCGGCGGAAAGGCGCATGCCCTTCATCCCCACGGGGCTGCGGCCCATCACGCGCACGCCGTCAACCGAGTAGCGCAGCGGTATCGTGTGGAGCACTTTGCGATTGAGGAGCGCCGCCGGCGAGAGCGCACCCTCTGCTGCTGAAAGCACGCGCGCGGTGTCGCGATAGGTTATCTCGGAATCGCCTCGCTCAACGACCGTCTCGCCGCGCGAGAAAGCTTCGTCGAGCCCCACGCCGCCGATGCCGATGTAAGCGCGCTTTACCTTTACTTGAGCGGCTTTGGAGGCTTGGCTGAGCGCCGCCGCGATCGAGCGCGAGACTTCGGTGATCGAAATGATATAGCCCTGCTTCATGCCGCGGCTCTCCGCATAGCCAGTGCCGAGTATCTTGGGTGCCTCTCCCGGGCGCTCCGGACGCGCGGCAATGACTACCTTGACCTGGTACGTGCCGACGTCGATTCCTGTGACGATTTTTTGCATAGGTTGAAGCGTTTCAGCAGGCGATGCTCGATGCGATCCATTGTAACACCATGTTTGTAGCCTTTAAGGTGGAGCGTTCCGTGGATAAAAAGATAACCGATCGTGTATGGCGCTGCAGCCGAGGGACAGATGAGTATCTCTCCGGAGCGCCTATCGAGCGGGAACGACAGGACGTTGGAGACCTTGTCCTTTTTTTTGGTGCGCAGCGTGATGGCGCGCATATGGGCTGGCGGGATCAGCGCGACCGAGAGATCGTACGTTTTGCCAAGCACTTTTTCCTTGATAATACGAAAAGGGACGCGTGGGCTGCGGCCGCGCGTCTTGTTGCTGAGAGAAAAGGTGGCTCCCATAGAGGGAAGTAGGCGGGATTAGCGAGGGCGGCGCTCGCCGGGCATGCGCTCCACAAGTTTGCCCAGTTTGATGAGCTCGGTGATCTCCTCGCGGCGCTTGAGGACCTTGAGCGCGTGCTTGCGGGTGACGGCGGGCGACTTGACCCGCGCGCGGTAGCGGCGGGCGCGCATGCGGACAAGGACCTGTGCGCCCTGTACGCGCTTAGAAAAGCGGCGGATGAGATTTACCGCCGTCTCGTTGTCATTTTTCTTGACCTCCGCGTTTACTGCCATATGCGCATAGAAGAATAGCACGCGCCCATGCTTAGCGCAAGCTCTTCAGGAAGCGGGGCACATCGCCAACGCTGATGATGTTCTGCGAGCTGTTGCGGGTCGAGCGTACGATGATTGTGCCATCCAGTGCTTCGCGCTGGCCCATGATAAACAGATGGGATACCCCGAGCTGCGCCGCCATGGCAAGCTGGCTCGAGAGCCGCGCCGGATCAAACGACTGCAGCACCGGCACATGCGCGACGCGCAGCAAGTCTACGACCGCGAGCCCCTGCAGCTTGGCGCGCAGCCCGAGCTGGGCGAAGTAGATCTTGGGTTTGATAGGAGCCACCTGTGCCATGAAGTTCGATTTGTTGGCGCCCTTTTTGCGGAAGTAGATCGACGCGCCCACACCGGCGGAGTCCTTGCGATGCGTCTCGCGCCTGAGATACTCGTCGTAGCGGCCGCCCAAGGCGCCGAGGATGGTCGAGTCGCTCTCGGCGAAATCGAGCGCGAACGAGATGTGCGGCCCGCGCTGGTCGCCGCCGAGCAGGTCGTCGACCTCGTAGGGGAGCCCGAGGTGCTCGAGGTGCTCGAGCACGCCGCGGAAGTGCACGCGGCTCTTTTCCGACAGGAACTGCATCGGCCGCGGGCCGCCCTCGAGTATCTCGTGCGCGGCCGGCGTGTTGATTCTATATATTGCAAACGGGTCCTCGAGTACGCCGCGGCGCAGCGGCTCCTCTATCTGGTCGAGATGCTTGCGCGCGTAGGCGCCGAGCTCGCGCGCGAAGCGCTGCTGGCTGTCGCGGTCACCGAGCGCGTTGATGCGCACGCGCGCGAGCGGCGTGCCCCACTCGGCCGCTATCATCGTGATCGTCTTGAGCAGCACGATTTCGCCCACGCTCTCGCCGGTGCCGATAACCTGGAGACCAAACTCGCCCGCCTCGCGCACGGGCATCATGGCAGGCGCGAGCGACGGCACCGGCGTCGCGTAAAAAGCCAGCACGGGGTCCTGGGGGCGGGCAGCCGCGTGCGCGGCCCCGATAAGCGCGGCGCTTTCAAACGAGTAGACGCCCTGGCCCATGCGCTTCTGAGCCTTGATGCCGCTCTGGGCGCGGGTCTCCTTTTCAATCTCGCGCATCGGGCGGAAGCCGTAAAAAGTCGCTACTTCTGCCGCGTGCTTGAGGAACGATGCGGATGAAGGTAATGCGCTCATAGTGGGTCGATCATTGCACTTGCGCGCTGCCGGGGAATACGCCGATCGTGTTAACGGGGAGCAGACGCATGAACGCACGTCCGACGATATCCGACTGCGGAAGAACGCCCCATATGCGCGAGTCGGAGCTCTCGGGCCGGTTGTCTCCCATGACAAAATACTCGCCGCTCTTGAGCGTGACCCGCATGTCGGCCCCGTTGCCCATATTTTTTACGTACGGTTCGGTCAGATTGATCGTTTTGCCGTCGACGGTCTGCACCGAAACGTCTCCGTGGGAAATAATGACCGTCTCGCCGGGGAGCCCGATGATGCGCTTGATGAAATACTGCGTAGTGTCGCGCGGATATTTGAATATCACGATATCGAGCCGCGAGGGCGCCTCGAATCGGTAGGTAAGCTCGTCGACAATGAGATACTGTCCGGTCTCGAACGTCGGCTCCATCGATGCGCCCGAGACGATGAAGGGTTTTGCGACAAAAAGCCGCAGCGGGACGACGATGATGATGGCGATGAGGGCAAACTTAAGGAGCTCTGTGAAAAAATTCTCACGTTTCTCCTGTGGCATGCGTAGTATTGTACTGCTTGCAAGCAAGTATGCAAGTTTTTGTGAGCATTTTTCAGATGTTTTGCGCTGTGTGCTATAGTGTGAGCCATGCAATGGGTGATAGCCGGCCTCGGTAATCCGGGGGATGAGTATGTAGGCACGCGGCACAACGTAGGGCGCGACTTTTTGCGCGATATAGAGAAGAAGGAAGGCGATAAGGGCAAGCTCTTTGGCACAAAAGCAACGCTTATAACGCCTGATGTCTATATGAATAACTCAGGAGGGCCGCTGCGCAAGGCGGTTTCCTCCAAAAAGGCGGCGGA
>CAZLHN010000015.1:0-10515 GCA_964559665.1 uncultured Candidatus Saccharibacteria bacterium | reverse complement strand
GAGCAGTAACGCTGTGCGCCTTGAGATGCGGATCCTTAAAGCTCATCATCGCTTCTATCGTTTTATCGAGCCCGTGGGGGACTATCCCATCGAGTAGGTTTTTAAAGTCCTTGTTTTTATTCGCGTCGATGACGCCGAGGATCTTTTTATCGAGCGCACCGAGGTCGGTGTCCGGGTACATATCGATCTTGGCGGTGACCGGGCCGTCCTCGAGCAGTTCGCCGACTTCGTATGCGCTGTTGAGTATCAGCGGCCCCGATAAGCCGAAGTGCGTGAAGAGGAGCTTGCCGGTTTTTGAGAAGGCCTTTTTGCCGCCCGAGAAAAACGTGATCTTCATGAACGTGAGCGAAGTGCCGGAGAGTCCGTGCACCCACGGATCTTCCACTTTAAGCGGCACGATGGTGGGATTAGAGTCCTTTATCTTGTGCCTGATAGCTTTGAGCCACATAAATCCCTCGCCGGTCGAGCCGGTCTCCGGATGCGAATTGCCGCCGGTCGAAAGGATAACGCTTTTGGACGGAATAGTCTCTTGTGGCGTCTTAACGCCCGTGATCCGACCCCCTTCTGTAACAAATCCCTTGACCAAGATTCCGGTGCGGACCTCGACTTTGCCTTGCTTGAGGTATTTTTTGAGTGCGCGAACCACGTCCGGCGCTTTTTGCGTGTTGGGGAACGCGCGTTTGCGCGCCTGGACCACAAGCGGCAGGCCGAGAGCGGCAAAAAAATCGAATGTACTCTGCACGCCAAATTGTGAAAAGGGCGAATAGAGAAACTGCTCCGCAGCACCATAGTGGCCGAGCAACGCTCGCTCGTCGAACTCGGCATTGGTGATATTGCATCGCCCACCGCCCGATATCGCGAGCTTGTTGCCAAGCGTCTTGTTCTTCTCGAGCAGCAGCACAGAGGCGCCGTCTGCCGCCGCTCTCCCGGCAGCCATCATGCCCGAAGCGCCGCCGCCCACCACTACAACATCCCACAGCTTCATGTAGGCCATGCTAGCACGAGTGGTATACTTATAGGGTATCTATTACAAATATTTTTATTGCTATGGCAAAAGGAAACGACGCGTATAAGAAGGACAAGAAGAAGCCGAAGAAGGGAACCAAGTAAAAGCTGTTGACAAATAACGTTCTTTTATATATAATGAGGGCGTGTATAAAGGACATTTTAACTCCCGTTCCCAAGGCGGGAAGCCCTCTTCTGGCTCAAGGAAGCCATTTCAGCGCGGCGGCCGGCCCGCGCGCTTTTCTCATGCTGCGCCCCGCCAGGGCTATGTAGACGTCTCCAAATTCATCAATAAGGCAGTCATCACCGAGGAGGTGGAGCGCTTTACTCCGGAGCACAAGTTCGCCGATTTTATGGTCGACGAGCGCCTCAAGGCAAACATTATAAAGAAGGGATACACCGACCCGACACCTATCCAGGATCGCTCAATCCCGCATATTTTGCGCGGGGAGGACGTGGTCGGCATCGCCAATACTGGCACCGGCAAGACCGCGGCATTTCTTATCCCGCTTATCAACAAGACGCTGCTCGACAGGACGCAGCGCGTGCTTGTGATGGTGCCTACGCGCGAGCTTGCGCAGCAGATCGCGGTCGAGCTCAAGGAATTCACTCCCGGGCTCCAGATATTCTCCGCGGTATGCGTCGGCGGTGCCGGCATCGGCCCGCAGATGAGCGACCTGCGCCGCAAGCCACAATTCGTGATCGGCACGCCCGGCCGCCTCAAGGACCTGCTTGAGCGCAAGGCGCTTGTGCTTTCCGGCTTCCAGACCGCGGTGCTCGACGAGGCAGACCGCATGCTCGACATGGGTTTTATCAACGACATGCGCAAGATTCTTTCGCTTTTGCCCAATCCGCGCCATACGCTTTTCTTCTCTGCGACGCTTTCTCCCGAAATCGAGAAGCTGATCGGCGCGTTTTTGCGCACGCCGACGCGCATTTCCGTCAAAACGCGTGACACGTCGGCAACGATCGACCAGGACGTCGTGCGCGTGAGCCCCGGCGCAAACAAGCTCGATATCTTGCACGACATGCTCATCAAGCCCGAGTTCAACAAAGTGCTCATCTTCGGCCGCACCAAGCATGGCGTCGAGAAGCTCTCCAAGATACTCGTCGAGCGCGGCATCCGCGCCGAGTCCATCCACGGCAACAAGACGCAGGGTAAGCGTCAGAAGGCGCTCGAGCTCTTCAAGCGCGACCACGTGCAGGTGCTTGTGGCGACCGACGTCGCCGCGCGCGGCTTGGACATAAATGGCGTCTCGCACGTCATCAACTATGACCTCCCGGCCTCACATGAGGATTACATCCACCGTATCGGCCGCACCGGTAGGGCTGGCAAGAAGGGCAAGGCGCTCACGTTCATCGAGGGCCGCTAAAACTATATATGAAAGAGGTAGAAAAAAAGAAAGCGAATACCTGGGGCCATTGGACCGCGGCGCCCCGTCGTACTACAACGCTTGTATGCGCGTGCGGCGCGCGATACATCAAGACTCGCCCGGGGCAGACCACGTGCCTTTCATGCGCTCGCGACGAGCGCCGCCCCGCCGCAAAATAATTTTTTAGTAAGAAAAATAGTATACTGGCGTCTATATGAAGATGCCAGCATGGTTGTGGGCGCTTACAGGGGCTGCGATTCTTGCGGTGGCCGTATATATCGGAGTGCTCTTTGGCGCCCCGCTGCCTTTTATGCCCGCGCCGCACGAGACGGGCGTCGCATGTACCACCGACGCCATGCAATGTCCCGACGGCAGCTGGGTCGGCCGCACCGGCCCTAACTGCCAGTTTGTCTGCCCAGCAGCCGCTACATCAACTGGAACTGCGTCCGGGTCTGCAGTTGTAACCGTACACATCGGCCAGACGGTTGCTGCGGTGCCGGGCATTACTATTACACCAATCAAAGTTATCGAAGACAGCCGCTGTCCGGTGGATGTGGAGTGCATCCAGGCGGGCACCGTGCGCCTTGAGGCACAAGTGGTAACCGAGATGGGCACAAGCACCCAGACTTTCACCACCGGGGCTCCTATTACTTTAGGATCCGCCACTATCGTGCTTGCAGATGTCGCACCCGTGCGTCACTCTAAGAGTACGCTCGCTCCTTCCGACTACGTATTTACGTTTCAGATAGATAACAAATAGAGGTCTGCCTCGCAGATACGCTTCATACCTTCCTCACGTGAGGAGTTCATACTATACAAAAGGACGGTGATAACAGTGCAATAGATGTACCGTTCATCCGTCATCAGCAGTGTTCGCATTATCAGTTCTTTATCAATTGATTTATATCTATGACATTACAAAAAACATTTCTCGCCCCGGTCCTTGCAGGTGCGGTCGCGCTTGTTGCGATCGTGGGCCTCACAGCGTTTGTACACGCTGACACGGGCACGAGCATCACCGCTACCGTTGTAAACGGCAGCAACACTTCTGTCAGTTCGGGCTTAGTCGGCACGCCTCTGCAGGCAAGCGTGCTGGTTGCGTCTTCCTCGACCAGTACTATCCCGACCGGCACTGTAGACTTTAATCTTTATTCGGGCACGGTATGCTCCGGCACTCCGACCGCGCAGACAGGAGTGGCTCTCAATGGGAGCGGCTCTGCGCAATCTGCGACAACGACGTTGTCCTCGGGCGGCCTCTCCTATAAGGTTCACTATTCTGGTGATGCAAACTTCACCACGGTAGACAGTCCTTGTGTCCCCGTCACGGCAACGCAATATACTCCGACTATAACCACGTCGCTTTCGCAGAGCAGCGTGCTTCCGGGCAGCACCGTGTACGACACGGCAACGCTTACCAACGCCTCTTCTACGGCGGGCGGCACGGTTACCTACAAGGCATACACCGACAACGCATGCACCCAGGGCGCTATGAGCGCCGGTGCAATGACGGTCAATAATATGGCGGTTCCTAACTCAAGCTCGCTCCTCTTCAACACGCCGGGCACCTACTATTGGCAGGCGGTGTACTCGGGCGACGCTGCTAATGCGGCTGCGACCAGTTCATGCGGCAGCGAAGTGCTCACCGTAACCGGCACACAATACGCGCCCATAATCTCGATCGGTCTCTCCAGTACAAGTGTATTGGCGGGTAGCTCGGTGTACGCAAGCTCTACGATAACGAACGCAAGCTCCACCGCGGGCGGCACGGTTATGTATAAAGCCTACTCCGACAATGCCTGCACGCTCAACACGCAGAATGCGGGCACGGTAACAGTAACAAATAACATCGCGCCGAATTCCAACTCGCTCCAGTTCAATACTGCGGGCACGTATTACTTCCAAGCGGTGTACTCGGGCGATAGCACCAACGCGGCTGCAACAAGCTCCTGCGCAAGCGGAGCGTTGACGGTAACCGGTACTACTACTCAGGCAGGTTCCGACACTATAAGCGGCGTCGTATTCAACGACCTCAACAAGGACGATGTTCAGGACAACGGTGAGCCGGGCCTCGCGGGCTGGACCGTGTGGCTCCATATGGCCGCGACCAGCACTCCTTGGTGGAATTGGCAGGGTTGGGGCAAGCATGACGGCTACAATGACCCGATAATCGCGACTGCGACGACGGACGCTAATGGCAACTACTCGTTCGGCAATCTCGGCGCAGGCACATACTTTGTCGAAGAGCAGGAGCCGACCGGCTGGGACCAGACGAGTTCCGACGGACAGATCATACTCACGTCGGGGAATACCTCGGGCAAGCTCAACTTCTCCAACGTGCAAAAGACCAATACCGGAAACGGCAATGGTAACAACGGGGGGAATGGAAGGGGAGATGGTGACAACGATCGCGATGATCATGCCACCAGCACTGACCACGGCGGCACCGGCACCACCACCTGGAATGGTGGAGGCAATAACAAGGGCGGCTCCGACAACGGCAATGGTTGGGGCAACGGCACCGGAAACGGAAATGACAAAGGGAATACTACTGGCGATAATGGCTCAAGTGCTAAGGGAAACAGCAATGGCAGCAATAACAACAGGGGCGGCAACAACAGCGGTGGATTTAACTTCGGCGCAAGTGTCGGCAGTTGGCTTCACGGCGGCCATTAGTAAAGATCCAAGTAATTAACATGTAAGTAAAACGGCCCCGGAAAATTCCCGGGGCCGTTGCGTATCTGCGAAGTGCGGTTATATTTCCGCCGGATGGCGGCCTTCCCAGTAGTGTCGCTCAGGCATCGGCTGGAACAGTGCGTCGACCAGCGTTTTGCCAAGCTTGTTACCGGTCTCGAGTATCGATTTGCCGAGTACATCGGCGACCTTGACGAGGCCGTAGCCGGTGCTCTTGGCGTGCGCTTCGATCACGAAGGCGGCAATCCGGACGCCGGCAGCCATCTCGCCGGAGAGATGCCAGCCGATGTCGATGTGCTCCCTGAGCAGCTTGATATCCTTGTGGAGGGATTTCAGCCGCTTGTTCTTGGGAGCGATTCCGACGGCGCGCATCTTCTCGATCACGTCGGCGGCATGCGCGAGAAAGCTTTCTCGCGAGGGCTCAGCCGTGGGGGAGAAGGCGATACTCGCAACAACGACGGCGCCCAACGCATGTGCCAGAGCGAATCCGCCGACTACTCCTACTACAGGGTGCATGATTGACCTCACTTTCTCGTATAAACACCAGGTTGCTACCCCGGCTGGAACTAGCTATAAGCTAGTATAACACCTCGCCAAAAAAGCAATAGCCAGCAACATATAACCGTATTTTGGCAAGCTTGACTTTCTTTAAACATCAGTGTATACCATTAGACGGAATAGGGGTGCGAGAACTCGTTTTTGCGCCCCGAGCGTTGCTTGACAACCCAATAGCAGACAGTCAACAACGTAGAATAGAAAAAGTTCAACCAGCCACCAAGAGGAGAAATCTGATGGCTACTACGAACGGAGCCGCGGTTCGGCAGGCTCAAGCTCCCACGGGGCGCATCGACATGCGCACCGTGCAGCAGCATCAAGCCGACCAAACGGCCGCCTTCAAGGAGCGCTCTGAAAAAGCCCACGAACAGACCGAGAAGTTGAAAGACATCCGGTCGCAGTGGGAACAGGCGCTCGCCAAGGGCGACGTCGACACGCTCAAGATACTGAACGCGAACTTCGAGTCCGTCCGTCGCGAAAGCGCGGCCAACTCGAAGGATCTTTCGCAGATGATGTTCGCACTGCTCGACGGGTACAAGGACATCGGCGTCGTTCTCAAGAACGTCGAGGAATTCGTTCCCTCCGAGGCCAAGATCGTCAGCGACGCCGAAGCATTGCATGAACGCGCCAAGGGAGACCTCGTGAAGGCGCAAGCCATGCAGTTCAATATCTTCGGCAGCCGCGATCGGGCGATCGCCAAGGCACAGCAGGACATCCACACTGCCGAAGAAGCAGTGACGATGGCCAACCAGCAGGCCGAGGCGATGCGGCGCGAGCGGATCAACAAGATGGATCTTTCGCAGTCGATGCAGCTCCAGCAGTCGATTACGCAGGAGCTGACACAGATCGCGCAGGATCGTATCGCCGAGATCGAGGCCAATCTGACCGCGGTCAAGGAGAACGTCACAGCGACCATGGACGAGTTGAACACCGATACCAAGGCGCTCGAAGACCAGGACGCCAAGCTCAAGCAAGCCAATGCCGAGCTCGGCACCCTCAACGATGAACTCGCCTCCTACCAGGCGAACTCGTCGGAGTGGCAGGAATGCCGGACCCGGATCCTCAACAAGACCCGCGAACGCGACGACATCGAAGCCGATCGCAACGCGACCTTTATGAAGACCCAGGAAGGCGAGCGCTTCATCGAGTTCAACAAGATGGAGGAGCAAGGCCAGATCCAGCTGCTCGCGCAGCACAAGACCTGGATTACGCTCCTACAGATGGGCGCCAAGCAGCGCGACGTTCTGTACGAAGTCCATCTGGGCCTCGTCCAGGGCAGTGCCGACCAGGAAGCCATGTCCATGATCGACAAGGTCGGCGTCGAGACCGACGAGCGTATGGCTACGGATGCTGCCGCACGGTCGCAAGCCATGCGGGACAATACGATCAATCGCATGCGCGCGATACCCGAGAGGGTACGCCGCCTGCGGCAGATCACCGGGGCCGAAAACGAGAACCAGGCGAAATTCGAACAGGACTTCGCTGAGGCAATCACGGAATTCCAGAACAACTTCGGCACGGCGCCCGGATACGACGACCGCGGTTCCTACCGCACTAACACCCCGCCGGCGCAACCGTCGGCATAAGGGGCACTTAAGGGCTCGCCTCGGCGAGCCCTTCTCTCTAACAAGTAAGGATGCGACCAATGGACGCAGCGGTACAAGAGGGAGGGGGTGGCATTGAAGAAATGGACCCCATCCGCTACACCACGTACATGGAATTGATCGCGAGCGCCTTCAAGGGCCTCCTCGCGTACTATGGCCAGATCGAACTTGAGACGCAGACGTCCGAAGCGGAGTCGATGGCACTCTATGTGCAGAAGATACTCGCGACGGTCACCGCATTGCGGCTCAAGTATTCCTTCAGCCCGTCGCATTTTATGCGACCGGGCGTCGACCTGGCTGACTCCGGCTTCCCGTACTTCCATGACATCATGGTGCTCGACGCCGACCTCTCCACCAGAGAGGAGCGTCTTCCCAAGATGCCCGAGATCGAGCGGACGCGGGAGTCGATGCTCGATTATCTGCTGCGGCCCGAGACCGACATCCCCGTACGCCAGTACGAGGACTATCGGACGCTGCAGTGGCAGGTTGCCGAGCGGGCGTATCTCGAATCTCTGGACCTTCGGGCCCAGTTCTTTCGATTCACCCCGGGGAAGCTGTTCGGCGTTGACCCATCCACATTTTCCGTGGAGCAGGGTCGCCGCGGCTACCGCTTTTCCTGGGGTTGTTACGACTCCTTGCGTAATCGCCCTTGCGTCTACTTCATGCTTATGGCGCAAGACGAGCGGGAAGTGCCGCTCGACCAGAAGGATAATCCCGAATACGTGCGGTTTCTTCAGACGGTAGACGGGATCGCGTCCCGAGCTCCGGAGCAGCTTGCGGCCATCGCCGTTCGCCTCGACGAGGCGTTCGGAGCGCTTTATCCAAAGGCGCTCAAGCGGTTCTGTCTCGGACCTATTGTCTCTCCGCTCATCGCGGATGGTGCAGGGTCGTCTGTCGGGAGTTCAAAACTCTCGCAGATCCTCCTGCCGGTCATGCAACAGGCCGAAATCGGGCCGAACGACTTCGCGCTATTCTTCACCGCGGAGACGATCATCTCGCAAAGGGAAGAAATGTCGAACAACTTGTCGCTGCGCTCAGTGTTGGGCATGGACAAGCCGCGGCAGATCTTCCGCGCGCCTCCGACGGACCAGAAGCTGGTCCGCCGCGGTGCGACGTCCTATCACGACTACTGCATCATGCCGCACCGGCTCCGCCAGCACCTGAGCGATCAGGTCTTCGGCGAGGTCAAAGCGGTGCTCAATGTCGACGATCTGGAATTGATTTCCTATCAGCATAACCAGACAGGAGGTATCGATGTCGGCTAGTGCGGGATCCGCGATTCCGATCACGGACGACGATCTTGCTTTGCAGGCCGGGCTTGCCACGCAGCATCTGACGGGTATCTCGTATACCCCGAAGAAGACGGTGGAAGCCCTCCGGCAGGGCGATATCCAGAAACCGAAGCAGGCGGAATTGGTGGACTCCCGCGCAAGCGAGAGTCGCAGCGAATCCGTCTCGATCATCGGCATCGCCAAGGCGCTCAACAATAACGACACGCTTTGGGACGAGCCGAGCAACGCGGCACTCAACATCGTGCGGACCGGACTCGAGGTGGCGCTCCACGTCGCCTCCGCCTACGCCAAGGCGTCCGGCTTCGAACAGCTGCGGGAGCGCAACGTTTCCCGCGGCAGGTTGGGCAGCGACGAGGCCGAGTGGGCCTCCAAGCAGGAAACGCACGCGGCCATTACCGCGTTCGTGTTCGCCTATTACGTCAGCTGGCGCTTCGAATCAGCCGACGAGAAAAAAGTGACCGCCACGGTCGATTTTGCGGGTCTTCCGGAGCCGATCGCTATCGGCAACCAGATCCGCTCGATCGGCAGTGTGCTCTACCATCTGGGCTCTTATCTCAAGGGTGTCCAGACGGGCGCGCAGCTGCACAAGATGACGCAGCTGTACTTCGCGGCAGTGCTCAAAGAATTGCAGTCGCGCGCGGCTTCGCTCAAGTACATGGAGCCGTTCGTCGACGTCAGCTATCGTCTCACTGACACTTCCTTCGCCATCCGCGGCTTCGAGGCGCAGATCCTCGGCGGCGCGGTAGTGGAGTTCAAGCGGGTAGAGATGAAAGAAGTCATGGGTAATCACGAGGCAAAACGCTTGGCGCGGCGCCTCGCGCAATTCGTCATGGCCTATGACTTCACGCAGCGCATGAATCCCATGACGGAATTCGGCGCCTTCCCCTGGATCTTCATCTTTCAGGGGCAGGCGGGAACCGGAAAGTCGATGCTGTTGTCGGTTATGCAGACGCTTGTGCAGGACTACTGCCGGGCGCTCAGCGTGCCGTTTCAGTTGTCTCCGATTCCCAACAGCATGGTTTCCTCGCTCCAAGGCGAGTCGGCCGTGCAGTACGAAAAATGGTGGTCGCAGCTCCAAAATCCGGACGCGATCATCGTTGCTCCTGTTGACGACGCAGAGGCGGTCTATCTCGACCGTCGCTCGCCGTCTTCGTCGGAGGGCAGCAAGCTGATAGTGATGTCGCATCTGCGGCTGACCGAAGGATCAACTGCGCTCACGCGCGGGAACGTCCTTCAGCCGCATGCGACCAACAACGCAGACATGATCGATGCCCCGGTCTTTTCGCGGTATATGGCACGGGTCATCGTACCCGGCGCACAAACGCGCAACGACTACAACGATCAAATGAAGTCCTGGGGCGACAAGGTAAATACGATTATCCCCGACAAGCCCATCATCGATTTGCAGTTCCCCAAGGACTACGTGTACCTCTCCGACCAAGGGCTCGTGCCCAAGGACGAAGCGGACAAGAAAGCCGATGGGCTGATCGCGTTCAAGGACAAGGGACTCGTGCGGATCTGGGAGGAGGTGGAGGCGAAGAAGCTTACTGCCGAGGACTACGACCTGTACGGGACATTCTTCAACAAGTTGCACGAGCGGTTCGATCAGTTCACGTCGCGAGACGTGCGCAACATCACCACTAGCGCGACATCGAGGCTCTTCGGCTTTGATTTCCCGCCGGAGTGGCTCGAGAACCGCGATACCTTCGTGGGCAAGGACTACGACACGAAGAAACGCATGATCCTGGAAAAAGCACTCGAATTCCAGGGCGGCCTCACGGTTGCCCAGGTGCTCTTTCAGGAGATGGTGCACTACGTCGAGACCACCGTCGCCATGCTCGATAGCGGCCGGCAGTATCGGATCCGCCAGATGGCAGACGATATACTGGAGCGCACTGAAGCGGCAGCGATGGCCCAGCAACTGACGGCGCAGCGCCATGACGGCGCGACGGCGTAAGATCGCCGGCAGCGCGAGACGCGCTGCCGGCACCTCAC
>CAZLHN010000014.1:10684-10909 GCA_964559665.1 uncultured Candidatus Saccharibacteria bacterium | reverse complement strand
ATATCTTTGAGCGCATAGGTCTCGGTGATGGCGCGGTCTATCACCGCGTCTTCTTCGGCGCTGAGGCCTCCGAGCATGATGCGGAACATCCCGACGAGCGCCACAATATTGGAGCGCAGCACATCGGCGGAGCTTTCGTCCTCGCGCGGCGGCGCCAAATCAAACGGGTTTATGTGGTGCTCGGAGTTGAGCGAAATATTAAAGTATCTCCCGCCCACGGCCTGC
>CAZLHN010000014.1:0-10674 GCA_964559665.1 uncultured Candidatus Saccharibacteria bacterium | reverse complement strand
CGGATCTATTACTATCACCTCGGTATCGAACATGAGCGTGCGCAGTATCTCGAGCTTGGTTGCATACGATTTGCCGGAGCCCGATTTTGCAAAAATAACCGAGTTGTAGTTTTCAAGCGAGAATCGGTCGAAGAGCACGAGCGATGCGTTGTGGCGGTTGACGCCGTAGAGGATGCCCTTGTCGGAGGTGAGGTCGAACGAGACGAACGGGAAGATTGACGAGAGCGGGCTGGAGTTCAGTTTGGAGTTGACGTTGAGCTCGTCGACGCCGAGCGGCAGCACCGACTTGAACCCCTGCTCCTGCTGGAAGAGCGCGGGCTTCACGTACACGAGCCGCGACTCGAGCATTGACTTGATCTCGGACTCGGCCTTGTCGAGTTCTTCGACTGTGGCGCCGTAGATCGTTATGTATACGCCGACGTCGAAGATGCGCTCCTGCGCCTGCTGGAGCTGGTCGCGCAGGTCCTCGAGGTCACGGTACGCGGTGTCGAGTATCGGATCCCGCACCAGACCCTTTTCCTCGCGGCTCATGATCTGCGACTGCACTTCGGCCACTTTTTTCTGGAACTTCTTGAGTATCTCGGCGGAATCTATCGGGTGGATGAATATCGAGACGTCGAGCACGCGGTCGAGATTGATGACCGGCGCGAACCATGAGTCGGTGAGCGTGCGCGGGTACGACATCACAAAGAACGTGCGGGCGATCTTGTCGCCGAGGTTGAGCTCGCGCGGCGTTATCTTGAGCGCCGAGGGCGCGATGACGTCCTGGAGCTCGAGTATTCCCTGCTTGTATATCTGCTCGGGCAGTATCGGCGCCATCGGCGCCGGCGCGGAGGGTTTTGACTTGAGAAAATCGAGGAGTGCCATATAGTGTTAGTGCTGCTGCGCGAGATTCGTCACCTGGAGCGGCTTCTCAAGCTCGCCGGGGTTGAAAAGCTTGTAAAAGAGCTCGATTACCTCCTCGGTGCCGAGCTTGACCACGCGCACGCTCGTGCGCACGAGCCCCTGCTCCACTACCGAGATGCGCTGCTCCAATTGTGTCCGGTACTGCTCGAACTGCTCGTCGGTGAGTGAGGCCGAAGCGCCCTTGCCGGTCGGGAGCAAATTGCTTATCGCCGAGATTCCTCCGCCGCGGGCGATGAGTGCAGGGTCGTACGGCACGACGATGAAAAAGTTCTTGGCCATGATGTTCGCGCGCTCGGTAAAATCCTTGATAAAGGCGATGTACTCGCGTATCTGGATCTTCATGAGGTCGTCGAGCTCCAGTGCGTAGCGCTCTTCAAGGAGCGCGATGTACGGGCGCACATCAAGGTCCCGGCTCTCGATAAAAAACTGCACCGTGAACTCAAGCGAGTTGAGAAAGTTCTGGAACTGGCCGATGATAGCCTGCTGCTCGTCGTTGCTCTTCAGCGCCAGATTGATGCTTGAGGCCATCAGGAGCGCGCGCAAGGAGCCGTCCTTGAGTATGATGACGCCGTCGCGCACCTCCTTGATGGGTACGAATTCCTGCGTCGCCTGTGCTTTTACTTGTTGGTCAGCCATAGTTATATCTCAAACCCGGTGCGTGGCCCGTCGGCAACGCCCATCTTTGCGCGGTCCTTTATATTGAGCGACCAGGCAAGGTCCTTGAGCTTGCTCTCCGAGAGCTTGGGAACCGGCATCGCCGCCTCCGACTTTGTTGCGATGACCGCTTGCCCCGTATCGGCGGCCTCCTTGCGCGCCTTCCAAAGGTAGAGCTTCTTGCCGAGCAGATAGCCGAATGCGTGCTCGATAACGACGATGAGCGGCCGGCCGTTGACCTGATAGAACGCGAGCCCCGCCGAGAGCGCCACGACAGGGATAGACAGGATAACCGTAAGGTAGATAGGCAGGAGGGAGAAGAAGATAAGGCATACGCCGCCCCCGCCCGCGAGATAGATAAACTGCTTTAGAGTAAGCGGGCCGAATATCTTGTCTTCTATTTCAATAAATTGAGGAACCTGATAGCGCATCGCTCTCTAGTATACCATCGCCTCAAGCGCTACTCCGGCCCTATTTCATTCCGGAGGCTCGCGATATGGGTCTGCTTTATATGTCGCCGGCTTGGGAGCGTCGGGCTTCGGCATCTGCGCTTGAGATGCGGTGGCACCAGGCGCGGTGGGAGCTGGATTTTGTGCCGGAGGAGCCACTTGCACCGTTTTTTGCGTCAGCATCACATCGGCCGGATGCATCTCCGGCGGCTTTGTCGGCAATATAGGCTTTGCCGGCGCTGGAACAGGAGCAATCGGCATGGTGGAAACGGGCACAGACATGGAAGGAGTATTTACTTGAGAAGGCATAGCTGGCTTGGGGGCAGAGCTAACGCTCGAAGGCATAACGACCGACTTGCCGATGTTTGTGGCCGGCGGGTTCGGCGCCGCCGGCGCAGAAGGCGGGCCGTTTTTGAGCGACTCCCGGATAGAGAGCATCACCTGCGTGTTGATCTCGGCGGCCATTTTATCGGCTTCTTCCTTAGACACGGATACCTCGCTCACGACATTGGATGCAAAGTCTTGAGGCTCGGTGAACCCGAGCATCAGGAGGAGCGTCTCGCTGCCCAGCTTTTCGGTCTGGTCGATATGGAGGTTATGCGCTTTTGCTATGCCGGCGACCTTTTGTTCCCAGTCGTTGGAGAGTATGGCGCGCTGGACATCCTCGGGGAGTTCAGCGAGCCGCGCTTCTATTTGTTGGGTGTAATCTTCTGCCATAAGTAGTAATTACTATATCATCTGTGGATTAACCGTGATGAGGATTTGCAGGTCCACCACTAGGTGGTGTATGTCCAGTGTTTCCAGTATTAGAGCCACTCCCACTTGTTTGTGCATGGTTATTACCGCCTTCCTCTTGGTCATGCCCCTCTTCCTCATCATGCTCTTTGGCAACCTCTTTTGCGGCATCGGTAAGTTTTTCGTGCGCTGTCTTCCCTTCTGCGAGTTTGATCACTTTTGCCGCTCCAAGAAGTTGTGCGCGGGAGAAGCGATTACTTAGCCTCTTAGCATATTTTTCCATAAGCTCTTTGTCCTGTAGCGAGACTACTTTCTTGCCGATCTCTTGCAACGGTTTCAGCTCATTCTTCTCGATGTTCTTAGCAAGCGTATTCTGTACCTTTGCACTTTCATTGTAGCTTTCGGCCAAGTTACCCGTCGACTTTTGTGCAAGCGCGGCAAACTTTACAGCCTCACGTCTCGCCTCTTTTATCTTGCCTTTTAGTTCTCCGACTCTCTTACTATATTCGCCCGATCCATTCTCTTTATCGTATTCTTTCTCAAACTTCCGCTGCTCTTTGGCCTCATCCACAGCATCACCCTTCATAGCCTTGGCTCGTTTCTCGTATGCCTTCGCTTTGTCGTCAATTCTCTTAGCAATACCACCCTTGCCGGCGGGCTTTCCGTAGTCATCAACGCCGACCTTGGCAAGAGGTGCCCTCAAGTCAAAACTGGATTTGCCAAGCTTGTCCGCCCCGCTCCATAGCCTGCCCATAACAGAGGGGTTCGCGGCAGAGAGCTTTCTGAGGGTCTTGTTGCGGGATACCCCATAGGCCACCCTTCCCACGGTCCTCCTGCCAAGAAAGCCAACACTGCCGAAGGCTATTTTATTGCTAACAGCATGCGCTGCGTTTGCCCCCATCACGCCTATCTCGTCTGCCGCCTTAAAGCCTATATAGAGCATGACAATTACGAACCCGAGGCGGATGCCTATGACTGCTACGATGGTACCGATGCAGGCCAGGGCGCTCGTGCTCTGGTTGCTACATAACTGGTTTACGTCGCCGAATGTATTGGCGATGATTGAGCCACCGCCTCCCCCAAGAGCGCCGACCATCTGGGTAAGCATCCAGAATATAAAGAGAAAGACCACCGGATAGAAGGCATGCTTGATGAGCGCATCTTGCCAGTCGTTGTAGTATTTTTCAAACTGATGCATGGTCTTGGCTATAAGCGCCAGGGGCGACACGATAATCATGAACCACAGCACCACCATGCGCAGCAAAAACTTTACTCCTGCGGTCAGGAATGCCGCCGCTAGTATAAACAGTATTGCGCCAACGCAGATATAGGTAAACGAAAGAGCGATGAGATCTGAGAAAAAATCCTTGCTCCTATAAAAGTTTACAAATGAAGGAGTGCTAAGGATATTCTGCACTTGTATTGCATTCATGATACTGAACGTAAGGTCCTTTGTATTACCCAGTTGTCCGGAAACACCCGAAACGGCTGCATTTACTAGCCCGCCTGCAGTAGTAGATTGTCCTGCTTGGGCCATGGTGGGCGCTTGTATGGCGTTGTAGAACTGGAGCGCCACGATATTGCCCGCATCGATGACGACGCGCGTAAAGAAGAAGCTGAAGTTGATGATAAGCGCGATAAATATCACGAACGCGAGCGTCTGCATGGTATGCCCGGTGTCCGCCGAGAGTATTATCATCACGGCGATGTAGATAAGGATGAAGATAAAGAACATGTTCGCGATATCGCGGACCTTGGTCCATCCTGTCGTAATGAAGTCGAGCCCGTACGCGGTACTGCTCAGCGAGAGCTTTACCGCTACACTAAATATATTGGCGCCTATATAGGCGACGCCCGTACCAAGACTGACAGTGAATACATACACCACATTCCCGATGCATGCAGCGATGTTAGAGAAAAACCCACAATTTACGTTGTCACTGTTATCGCCTGTTGACCCGCTCCCCGTGGTGGAGCTGCCAGCGGTCCCGGAGGCCGTTGTGCTTGTTTGAGTAGTGTTGTCTGCCGCGTGGACTACTGGTGTAGATAAAACATTCGCAAAGGGAGAAAAAATAAGCACAAGTAGCACGAGAAAGGCCGCAGCTTTTGCGCTGGCGTTAAGAAGCAGCTTCTGTACCCTACTGCCCCGCTGCATAGCATTGATTGAGCTTCGTTGCAGTGTCGGAGTTTATAGTGCTCATCTGCGCTTGGAGCGTGGTCCGGTCCTGCTGCGCCGAGGTGACGTCGGTGGCGCCGTATGCCTCCCCCGAACTCTGGAGCTGGCTGAAGTCGGCCTCGGCCGTTTGCACCTCGGCAAGCGTGGTGGCGCTCAGCACTTCGGTCTGGATGTTCTGGATGTCGGCTATGGCCTGGTTGGCGATCGTAATCTTATTGTTGTAGAGGCTCACTTGGCCCTCGAGTTCGGCGATCTTGTCGGTGGCTGCCTGCGCGGCGTCGGTGTTGTTTGCCGCAGTCCAGCAGTTGCCGAGCGTCGTAAGGTTGCTCTGCGCGGTCTGGATATCGTTGATGCTCCCCTGCTCGACCGCCCCGTACTCCTGGGCGTATTGCACCGATGTTTGCATGCTGTCGAGCAGGTCGTTGGCCTCGCTCTCCGCCTGGAGGTCCTCGGTGCTTAAGGACGCTCCATAGCCGTTTTGGCCATTACCGAGGTTAGAGAGACCATGATTGAACATCTTCGTGATGAGCTGGTTGGTGAGCGCGCTCAGTATCTGGTCGATGCTGTCGGCTAAGCCCAATTTAGTGAGATCGACATTAATTACGGAACTAACAGAGGCAGAGATTGTTGCTCCCGGGTCGATTATATTGCCGTTCTTATCCTTTATCGAAAAGTAGCCTTGTCCGTTATTGAGTTCCTGTGTATTTAACAGAACTGCTTTTCCACGCGCGCCTTGTACGGCAACCTCTCCGTACATGTACGCGCCGTAGGGATTATTAGTCGGCACTGTAGTAAATGAGATCAGCCCCGGCCATCCGCCTTGCGAGAAGTCGCCGTTTGCGAACTGCTGAATATTGCCGACGATGCCTGAGAGCGTGCAGGTGGGCGCATTATTGCGCCGCGCGTAACTTTGCGCGATCGCGATGCGCACCTGGAGCTGGAACGGGCTGCAAAGGAACGAGAGGTTGCTCCCCTCGATGACGCTCCCCGCCGCCTGGTCGGCGACATCGTTAAAGAATTTGTTGTAGTCCTGCACGAACGCGGGCTGGCCGTTGAAGCCCGAGTTGATCCAGTTGACCGTATCGTTGGTTATCTTATCGATCGCTATCTGCGCGAGGGCCTTGGTGACGCAATCCAATATCTGGCTGACCTGCTGGTTGCCCTGCACGGTCGGGGCGTTCACGTTTACCTGCCCCGAGAGCGCGCCCAGGAATGATGACAGTGCGCCGGTTGCCTGGCTTGCCACAAACTTTGCCAAGCATGCGCCGGCTACGCCCGCGAGCCCTGCGGCAAAGTCATTGCTGCTGCCGCTTGAGACTGTTGCCGGGTCGACGCCGATGTACGATGTTCCGTAGACGCTGGTGTTATTTACCTGGTTGATCGGCGTCGGGTTGAAGAGGCTCCCCGCTCCCCGGAGCGTAAGCGCGCCCGTGCCGCCCCCGCCCGATGAGCCGACACTCGAGCCGTCCAGCCATGTGGCGCTGTTCTGGCTGGCGGTGCCCAAATCGACATACGAGACCGTGCCGGTGTATCCCCCGGTTGATGTTTGCCCGCTCACATTGGCGCCAGTATCCGAGCCCACGGGGGCTTGGCCGTTGGTGTCGGAGCCGATTGTGCCTGTCGTTGTAGTGCGGTCGCCGCCTGTACCAAGCGTGCCGGTGTCGGAAACCTTCGCGCCTCCGCCCGAAAAGAGCCAGAACCACAAGCCGATAATAAGCGCCAAAACAATGAGCGCCCCGATGATGATGTAAAGAATCCTTCTAGTCATAATAATTATTGCAAAGAAAGGAGGCTGGTCCAGGCCGCGCCCGGCTCATCCTTATTGAAAAGTATACCGTTTTGTTTCAGTATCTGCGCAATGTTTATGAACACGCGCGTGGTCTCGTCTATCAACGACTGATACGTCTGAAGCCCCCCGATCGCCTTGAGCGGATCGTCATGCGCCGCCTCCAGGCTGGTATAGGTATCCGCGACGTACGAGAGATCGTTCACTATCTGCAAGTGGAGCGGCATCATGGTCGGGGGAACCGGTATGAGCGCCAGATCGTGCGCCAGCGCCCGATATTCCTTTTGGATGCTCGCGAGTTTGGCTATCTGTGCCGGATCGCCCGAGTCGGTGGTATAGCCGAGCGCAAAGAGCGTATCGTTATAGTTGGCCTTGGGGTGTGCCGCCATTGCCGCCATGACGGCATTGCCGTAGGCCTTGAGCGCAATAGGCGTCTGGTCCGAAGGCGTCAGGTCAGAAGCCTGGTACGCCGGGGCGCTCTTGTCTTGCTGTATCTGCGCGGCCGCCTGCGCCACGAGCTGGTCTTGCGTCGGGATATCGCTTCCGAGCCCCTGCGATTTCGCGTCAAAGAGGTTGACGAGCAGGCTCTGCGCCACAGTGGTCGTAACGTTCGTGCTTTTTGCGGCATCCAGGAGCGTAGCTACGGTCGTGCTTGCCGGCGGTGTCAGGCTTGTCGTCGGGCCTTGTATCGCGAGCAGCGTTTGCTCCCAATTCGGGTCGACAGTTGCAAGGTCGGTCGGCGCCGGTGCGGGCGCCAAGGTAGAAGACGGGATCTTCGGCGCTCCAGTAAAGTATTGCGCGGCGAGCACGAGGCCGCCCGAGGCGGCGATTGAACCGACGATAAGAGCAAACTGCGCGCTGGGGAGAAAGCGGCTTGGGGGCATCATCAACAGTATAACAGTACTTTTACGCGCTATACTGTTTATATGCGTATATTGTTGACGGCACTTTTGATCCCGCTTCTTTTTCCTTCCGGCGCCTTGGTGCAGGCTGCGGCAACGACCACTGCCACCAGCACTGCGCAGAGCAGCAGCTCCGGTAGCGGCATAGGCACCGCTGTGGCGGTCGGAGTAGGCGTAGCGGCGGGAGTCAGTTTGCTTTCCTCTGGCTTTTCGGCGCCGGCGATATCCTTTGGCGGGCGCGTGATTACCGAACTGCCGTGCATCAGCCCGCTTGGGCCTTCCCTGGTTATCACCATCAGGCCTGCCGGCGTCTTTCCGGTCAGTTATATCTGGACGCCGGCGACGATAACCAAGCCGACGCCTGCGTCAATCCCGACCATCGGCGGCCAGGTGCTCGGGCTCGCGGATATCCCCTACGCCTGCTGGAATCCCATCAAGGGCGGGCTCTTCGGGTTGTTCACCTTCTTTAGCTACTCCTACGGACTGCGCATGCAGATGGTCGGGACAAGCCCCTATTGATGCTCGTGCGGTTTGCTTTTGCTTAACCCGAGCCACACTTCCAGCGGCATCTCTTCTGCGCGGGCGTTCTCGGGTACACCTGCGTCCTTGAGAATGCGAGCATAGTCCTTCCCCAGCACGGGCTCGAGGTTGCGCGCGAGCAGCTTGCGCTTGTGCGCAAAGCCCGCGTGCACCAGCTCAAAAAATCTTTTTTCCTGTTCGATAGTTGTAAAGTTCGCGCGCGAGACGGCGTCGATGTGCAGTATTGCGGAGTCTACCTTGGGTGGCGGAGAGAACGCGCCGGCGGGGACCGTGTGCACGTACCTCGGCGTGCCGTAGGCTTTTACCGAAAGCGAGAGAATGCTTTCTTTTTTATCGCGCGCGATACGCTCGGCTACTTCCTTCTGCACCAGGAGCGTCATCGCGCTCGGCTGCACGCTTGCCGACAAGAACTTTTCCATGATCGCGCCGGTGATGTAGTACGGAATGTTCGCGACCAGCTTGTACGCGCGGTTTTTGAGCTCGAGCGTCTCGATGCCTATCTCCAGCACGTCGCCCTCGATCAGCGAAAGTTTCTTCTCGCGGATTTCTTCCATAAACTTTTCTTCAAGCACGGGGATGAGACGCGCGTCCTTTTCTATCGCAACCACCTCGGCTCCACGCGCCAAGAGCGCCGCGGTGAGCGCCCCGTCGCCCGGGCCTATCTCAAGTATGCGCTCCCCCGGCTTCAGCCCAGCGGCATCGGCGACCATCGCGAGATAGTGCTGCGAGTGCAAAAAGTGCTGGCCGAGTGATTTTTTCCTAAGCATGTTAGTCGAGATAAATCGTGCGGCCGATGCGCTCGGGTGCCTCGTTCATGAGCAGGTCCTCCGGGATATCCGAGAGGAATTGCGACGGGATAGTCGCGTTTTTGGAGCCGAACACCGTGCGATATGCCGCATAGGTAAGATAGAGCTTCTCTTTTGCCCTTGTAATGGCAACGTACATCAGCCGCCGCTCCTCCTCGCGGTCGGACTCGCTTCCCTCATCGCGCTCGTAGGGGAAGAGCCCTTCTTCGAGCCCGGTGATGAATACATGCGGATATTCGAGCCCCTTTGCGGCGTGCACCGTCATCAGCCGCACCGAGTTCGCCTCGTCCTTCAATTCGTCCTGGTCGCTGGCGAGAGCCGCCGACTCCAAAAACTTCTCGAGCCCTTGCACGGGCGTTTCCTCCGCGTCAAAGCGCGCAGCGAGCGAGATAAGTTCGCGCACATTCTCGAGCCGCTCCGCGCCCTCAAGCTTGTCGGCCTTATACATGCGCTCCATCCCGCTTTCTTCCATCACAAATTGCAAAAGTTTCGACGGGGGCAATTCCTGCGCGGCATTGTTTATTTTTTCAAGCAGCGTACGGAACATGCGCACTTTTATCCCGATAGCGCCGCCAAGCTCACTCTCCTGCCCCCCGAGCATCTTCAGCAGCGTTACCTTGCCGATGCCGCGCGGCGGCACGTTGGCGACGCGCGCGACGTCGGGCGCGGTGGAGTAGAGCGCCGCGCGCAAAAATGAAATAGCGTCTTTTACTTCCTTGCGCTCAAAGAACTTCGTCCCCAGCACCTGGTACGGAATGTCCGCCGAAAGGAGGGCTTCTTCTATGGCGCGCGACTGGAAGTTTGCGCGGTACAGAACGCAAAAATCCCGCGGCGCCTTCCCTTCCCTGACAAGCTCGGCCACTTTACGCGCAATAAACATGCCCTCATCGGTCTCGTCGAATGCCTGATAGAGCGACAACATCTCCCCGTCGCTGTTTTTCGTAAACAGATTCTTTTCGCGGCGGTAGATGTTCTTTGCTATCACCTCGTTTGCCGCGGCTAAAATGTTTTTGGTCGAGCGATAGTTCTCTTCGAGCACCACCAGCTTGCCGCCGGGGAATGTCTTCTCGAATGACATGATGTTGGCGATCTGCGCTCCTCGCCAGCCGTAGATAGTCTGGTCGATATCGCCTACCGCGCAGATGTTCTTAGCCGGGCCCACAAGCAGCTCGACCATTTCCGCTTGGATGCGGTTGGTGTCCTGGTACTCGTCTATATGTATGTACGTCCAGCGCGCCTGGTATGCCGCGTGCCGCTCGGGGTTTTGCCGCAAAAACATCACCGAACGCAAAAGCAGGTCGTCGAAGTCGAGCGACTGGTCGGCGGCAAGTGCAGCCTCGTACCGGAGCCACACGCTTGCGAGCGCCCGCTCGCGCGGATTCTTGGCCGCCTCTGCATACTCGCCCGCGATAACGCCCTCGCCTTTATTGCGCGAGATAACGCCGAGCGCCATTCTCGGCTCGATATCCTCAAGCCCGAGCGACTTCAGCGCCTCTTTGACCGCACGCAGGGAGTCGCTGCGGTCGTATATGGCCGGAGTGCGCTTGTAGCCCAGCAGCCTTGCGTTCTCCTTGATGATAGTAAGGCCAAGAGAATGGAAGGTGGATATAAAAGGCCGCTCGGAGCCGCCAAGAAGCTTCAATGCCCGCTCGCGCATTTCACTCGCCGCCTTGTTGGTGAAGGTTATCGCGAGGATCTTCTCGGGCGCCGTCCCTTTGCG
>CAZLHN010000013.1:0-10974 GCA_964559665.1 uncultured Candidatus Saccharibacteria bacterium | reverse complement strand
TCGACCAGCCTGTCGCATGGAACACGAGCGCGATTATCGGCGTGCGCCGGTTCTTGGAGCGCGTATGGAGTATAGGCACACGATTTTCACTAGGCATGAAATTGTCAGGTTCAGGAATCAAATTACCTGGAAATGAATTTGATAATCTTCTTAATAAAACTATTAAGAAGGTAGGAGAGGATATTGAAGGCCTTAAGTTTAATACCGCAGTCTCCGCACTCATGATTCTTCTTAACGAATTTGAAACATTACAGGAAATTCCTCGTGATGCTTATAAAACGCTATTGATACTCCTGACACCCTTTGCGCCGCATGCCACGTCTGAGTTGTGGGAGAACGCAAAATTTGAAGGGGATATCTCAGGGCAGTCTTGGCCTATTTATGACAAGGCGGCTATGGTCGGCGGTACCGCCAAGGTTGCAGTCCAGGTAAATGGGAAAGTCAGAGGTTCTATTATGGTGCCTCAGGGGGCTTCGGAGGGGGAGGCTCTCGATATGGCTCGAAAAGAGCCTGCTGTGGCCAAGTGGCTGGCCCTTGGCAAAGAGGAAAAGGCGGTGTATGTTGCGGGCAGGATAATCAGTTTTGCCGTCAGCACAGACCCCGTTTAAGCCAATTTGACAAGGTTTGACCAACAGATTACTGTGTGATATATTAGAACATACAAAGTATGCCACAAACAGCGGATAAAACAGGCTTTAAGCCCAAGGCAATAGTAAAGAAACTCCTCCAAAGTCTCCCGGAGCGCTCCCGCACCGTGCTTGAGGCGCGTTTTGGCCTGGGCACCAACACCGAGAAGGTCACGCTCGAGGCCATCGGCAAGCGCTGGGGCATCACCCGCGAGCGCGTCCGCCAGATCGAGAACCACGCCCTTGCCGCGCTCAAGAAGTCTCCGGCCTTTGGCGAGGCAAATGCAGCTTTCCATGAACTCGAGCGCATTGTTGACTCTTTGGGTGGCATCGTCTGTGAGCAAGATTTGCTCGACTTTATCACCAAGGATGCGAGCATGCAGAACCATATTTACTTTTTGCTCGTGCTCGGTGACCCGTTTAAGTACCGCAAAGAGGACGACGATGTCGAGCGCTGCTGGTATGTTGATCCGGGCTTGGCCGACAAGGTAGAGGGGGCTTTGAAGCGACTCTACGAAGGCCTTTCCGACGAGGACCTCATACCGGAAGTCGAGATGATCGACCGCTTCCTCAAGGAGCTCCAGGACATCAACGACAAACACCGCAACACTGAGGTCTTGCGCCGCTGGCTCTCAATTTCTAAAAAGATCGGCAAGAACCCGCTCGGTGAATGGGGACACTCGGCTTCTCCGAACGTAAAGACAAAGGGCGTGCGCGACTATGCGTACCTGGCCGTCAAAAAGCACGGCTCTCCTTTGCACTTCCGCGAAGTATCCGCTCTTATAGAGAAGATGTTCAACCGCGCCGCGCATGTTGCAACAACGCATAACGAGCTGATCAAAGACGACCGCTTTGTACTTGTCGGCCGCGGTATGTATGCGCTCAAGGAGTGGGGATACGCCTCCGGCGTCGTTCGAGACGTCATCCGCAATATCCTCCGCGAGAACGGCCCGATGACCAAAGACCAGATAATCGAGAAGGTCCTCAAGGAGCGACACGTAAAGCCGGGCACGGTCGCGGTTAACCTCCAGAACCAGAAATACTTTAAGCGCGGCAAAGACGGAAAGTTCGTCCTGGTAAAATAACCCCCTCAAATCAAAATGCCCCTTCGGGGGCATTTTGCTATGCGCGTACAAAGCGCATCTGTTTAGTGGCCGCCGCCTTTTTTAGGGAACAAAAAGAGCGGCAAAACAAAAAGGATAGCAAAGACCGCACATATCCATATTATTATCCCGGTAGTATGCGGTATCGGCTCGCCTTGCAGGGAAGCGGTCACCAGCCGGATCAACTCCCATATGCCGAAGAACGCCCACAAGAGCATCATGCCCCACATTGCGCGTGCCCGCGCGTGCCCGAGATGCTCGGCATCCATGTTGATAAGTATCAGCTGCTGCAGGCCGCTCAAGAATCCGCGCAAAAAGGTGACGAACGCGATCGCCGCGAGAAAGCTGAGCGCGACCTCGATATCCTGGAGCGGATGCGTGGCTATGAGCGTCACTAGCTCGGTCATACATGCTGTATAATACCATGCATGTTCCTGCATCACTTTGCGGAGGTCTTTGCTACAGACGAGAGCAAAAATTGGACTCCCGGCGGCTATCGCATCGAGACGCTGCTCATCTCCCTTATCGGCCTCATCGCGCTCGTGTTTGTCGCCGACTATCTCGACCCTATGGCCGTCAAGGCGGCCGGCACTGCGGTGGTCGCCATATCTCCCCTGTGGCTGCCGCTCTTCCTGGCGGCATTCTTTTGGACCACATGGATAGAGTATCTGCGCTTCCAGTTCCTTTTCCGGCGCAAGATGGTGCTGCTCGAGATACAGCTGCCGCCCGAGGTTATCAAGTCGCCGCTTGCCATGGAGCTGTTTTTGACCGCGCTGTGGAACAACGGCAGCGAGACCAGCTTTATCCAACGCATCTGGAAGGGGCAATTCCGTGTCGTGTGGACGCTCGAGATAGCCAGCAACGAGGGGCAGGTGAGCTTTTATATCCACATCCCGAAGGACTGGCGCAATATTGTGGAATCGCGACTCTACGGCCAATTCCCAGAAGCAAAAGTAACCGAAGCTGAGGATTATACGCGCAAAGTAAACTTTAATCAGGACGAATATACGTGGTGGGGCACCGAGTATCAAAAGTCCAAAGCCGGCGCTGTGCCCATAAGGACATACGTCGATTATGCCCTCGACAAGAACCCGGATACGCCCGAGATACAGGTCGACCCACTTACAAATATTCTCGAGCACTTCTCATCGATCGGACAGGGCGAGTACTTATGGCTGCAATTCGTCATCAAGGCGCGAAAAGCCGACGAGTGGTACGGGTTTTATAAAAGCACTGAAACAAAAGATTCCTATAAAAACGGGGGAAGGGCTGAAATAGCAAAAATGATGAAAGCTGCAGGCGAGCGCGCCAAGGCGCTGGTCGGAGAAGATCCCGAAAAACAGGCGCAGGCGCAGGCTCGAGGCCTGACATTGCTCACCGAGGTAGAGCGTCGCAAGGTAGAGGCAATCGAGCGCGCGATGAGCAAGCTCTTGTTTGAGTGCGGCATCCGCTCGATGTATCTGTGCAAAAAAGAAAGGTTCCAGCTCGTGAACATCGGCTCGCTCGTGCGCCTCTTCGACCCGTTCCGCTCGGGCGAGTACTTTAATAACATCAACGTGACGCGCGGCATGAGCATTTTCGATTACCCATGGCAGGACTTCATGGGTATCCGCCGCAACATATTGATGAAGCAAATACTCTTTTACTACCGCGAGCGCGCCTATTTTTACGTGCCCTACGACCAAGCGCCTGTATTCTTTAACGTCGAGGAGCTGGCGAGCCTTTGGCACTTCCCGAACTCGCTTGTGAACCCGCCCGGGCTTGAGCGCGTGGCAAGCAAGCGTGCCGAGGCGCCCGCCAATCTGCCGACTGCTCCTGCAGCACCGCCGGTCCGGCTCCCGATGTAGTCGCCCCTATGCGTATCCCGAACTTTTTCCTGCGATGGTTCTACATGCTGCGCCGCCGTGTGCGCAGGCATCCGTGGCGCTGGGGCGTTGGCGCCTGCGTCGTGTTTGTTTTTTTGTATCTGGCACTTTTCTCGGCACCATTCGATTTCCCCACAGGGTCGTACGTCAATGTGCCAAGCGGCCAGACCGTCGGACAAACCGCGGGGGCGCTCAGCGTGCGCAATATCATCCGCTCGTCGGTCGTGTTCGAGCTATTGGTCAGAGCCTTTGGCACCGAGCGCCAGGTGGTAGCGGGAGAGTATTTCTTTCCCAAGAAGGAAAATATTTTTACGGTCGCCTCACGGCTCGGCAATGGCGATTTTAAAGTCGCGCCCTCGCGCGTGCTTGTGCCCGAGGGCGCGACCGTCGCCGACATCGGGCAGCTGCTGAGCAAAAGCATTCCCGACTTTAACCTCGCGGAGTTTACGCAAAAGGCGCGCGGCAAGGAAGGATATTTATTTCCCGACACGTACTTTTTTATGCCCGGGCAGGACACCGACGCGATCCTAGGCGCGTTCGCCAACAACTTTGCGACGCATATCGCGAGCATTCAGCATCAGATAGACGCATTCGGCAAACCTCTCTCGGACGTCATCACGATGGCCAGCCTCCTTGAGCGCGAGGCGCCCGACACCTACGACCGACGCGTCATTGCCGGGATACTCTGGAAGCGCATCAAGCTTGGCATGCCGCTCCAAGTAGACGCGGTTTTCCCCTACATCATGAATAAGAGCTCGCTTGATCTCACGCACGCCGATCTCGAGAGCAACTCTCCCTATAACACCTATACCAATAAGGGCTTGCCGCCGGGGCCGATAGCAAACCCGAGCCTCGATGCGATATTGGCGGCGGTAACGCCTATCGATACGAGCTATCTGTATTATCTCTCGGATCTCAACGGCAACTTCCACTACAGCACCACGTATGCGCAGCATCTGGCGGCAAAGGCCAAATATCTCGACAATTAAAGTATGCGAAAATGGGGATATCGGGGGCTTGGCGGCTCAAATTATGCGTGGGATACTATAAAAGACTATGATCAATCCGCAACTTCTTGAGTATATTCGCGCGCAGCGCGCGGCAGGCTTATCCAAAGATGCCATTACGCAGGCGCTGGCGGCTGGCGGCTGGAATTCGCAGGACGCAAATGAGGCTTTTATGGCTATCGAGGGAGTCAAAACTCCGCCGCCTCCGCCGCCCGCAGCCCCCGGTCCCGCGGCTCCGCGCACGATCACACCGCCACCGACCACTCCCGCCATGCAACAGCCGATGGGGGGCCAGATGCAGCCTATGGGCGGGCAAATGGGCACGACGCCTCCTGCGGCCGTGCAGCCTCGCCCGATGATGGCAGCTTCCGAGCTCAGTACCGCGCCGGGTGGCGTCAAAAAACGCCGCAAGTGGCCATGGATTTTGCTGATCATACTTTTAGTTATTATCGGCTTGGGTGTTGCCGCGTTTATGTTTGGCGCGCCTTTGATCCTCCAATCGCTCGGACATTCGAATTCCGTAGCTGAGGATGCTATCCGGCAGGAAAATCTCAGCTCATTGAGAGCAGATCTTGAAATATATGCTTCCGAGCACAACACGTATCCTTCTTCGCTCGATCAATTATCAACGAGCGGCGTGCCTGGTCCTGTTCCGGCTGATCCCGTCACATCGCAGCCGTATACCTACAACCCGTCTTCCGACCTTTTGAGCTATACCCTCTGCGCCCAGCTCGATTCGTCCCCGACGCCGTACTGCGTACAGCCGCCGGAACCTTTGTCTCAGCCGGCAACGACGACCGCCACAACGACAACGCCAGTTGCGACGTCTACTGCGGCAACGACGACCGCTACGACCACAAAGCATTAATTGCTCTTACGGGCGCTTCGCGCTAGGCTCGAATAGTGTTTAGCTTCCCCCGACAAAAAAATAAGGGCAGGGTATTTGTCGGCCTCTCTGGCGGGGTGGACTCTTCCGTTTCCGCCGCGCTTTTGCAAAAGGACGGGTACGACGTAACCGGCGTTTTTATAAAGATACAGATACCGGGCTATCCTTGCCCGGCGGCCCGCGACCGTATCGAGGCTATGCGCGCAGCTGCGCATCTTGGCATTCCTTTTATAGAAGTCGACCTCAGCCGCGAGTACGAGCGCGAGGTATTTCAGCCGTCGATCGCGGAGTTCAAGCGCGGCCGGACGCCGAACCCGGACACCTTGTGCAACGAAAAGATCAAGTTCGGCATCTTTTACGACTTTTGCCGCTCGCGCGGAGCCGATTTTGTCGCGACGGGGCATTACGCTCGGCTCAGCGGCGGGGAACTGCTCATGGGCAGCGACCCAAACAAAGACCAAAGCTACTTCTTATGGGCAGTCCCGCAAGAGGCACTCAAGCATACAATATTCCCGGTCGGACATTTGCATAAGCCACAGGTCCGCGCGCTCGCGGCCAAGTTTGCTCTCCCCAATGCCGCGCGCCCCGACAGCCAAGGTTTGTGTTTCCTCGGCGACATCTCGCTCTCGCAGATGCTCGAGCAGGAAGTGGCACCGCAGCCGGGAGACGTGCTGCTTGAGAGCGGCGAGGTCGTAGGCCGGCATGACGGCACCGTGCTCTACACGCAGGGGCAACGGCATGGCTTTTTGCTCTTTGCCACAAGCCCGGAGACAGCGCCCCACTTTATTGTCGCCAAGGATATCGCGGCCAATACGATAACGGTCTCCACCTCCAAATTCCCGCAGGTAGCAAAAGAAACCAAGATCATGCTGGAACATCTCAACTGGATAGGCAAGGTTGAAGACGGCGAGTGTGAAGCAAGGTTCCGCTATCGCCAGACGCTTATGCCGGCACATCTGAGCATGCGTGGAGATACAGCCGAAGTGGTGCTTAAGGAGCCGCAGTACGTGCCGCCGGGGCAGTCCCTCGTGCTATATAAAGGAGAGCGCTGCCTGGGCGGCGGCGTGATCCGAGATGCTACAATTACTTTCTAATTATCCCATGAGCATCCTTGTCGCAAAAGCGGACGGCACCAACGAGCCCTATGATCCCGAAAAGCTGCTTATATCGCTCAAGCGGGCGGGGGCTGATCCGCATATAGCACAGCAGATCGCAAAAGACATCGAGAATGAACTCTGGAGCGGTATCACGACCCAAGAAATATACTCGCGGGCGTTTGCCCGTCTGCGCGAGGCCAAGCATACCGCGGCTGCGCGCTATAGCCTCAAACGCGCGATACTCGATTTCGGCCCGTCCGGATTCCCGTTCGAGGCATACATCGCCGAGCTCTATAAGACGGAAGGGTTCGCGGTGAAGATAGACCAGATGGTCCGCGGCAAATGCGTCGAGCATGAGGTTGACGTCGTTATCAGCAAAGGCGACGAAAAGATTTACGCCGAGGCAAAATTCCACAACGCTGCCGGGTTTAAGACCGATCTCAAAACCGTGCTCTATGTAAAAGCGCGCATTGACGATATCGGGCACGGCCGCGGGCTCGTCGCCACCAACACTAAGTTCACATCCAAGGCGATAGAGTACTCCACGTGCGCGGGGCTTGAGCTCCTGGGGTGGGATTATCCCCAGGGCAATACGCTGCATGACCGTATAGACAAAGCAAAAGTATATCCTGTGACCGCGCTAACCATGCTCTCAGGCCGCGAAAAAACGGCCTTGTTGAGCGAGCGCGTGGTACTATGCAACGCCCTGCCGGAGAAGACCGATGCGCTCGCCCGTGCCGGGGTCACGGGAGCCCGCGCAGACGCGGTGTTTGAGGAGGTCGGCGCGTTGTGCGTCCCGGGAAGTGATATATGATAAAGGGGTTCGAGATTTCAATGGGGAACCAGCTGATAGTGTGTCATTATCAGTTTTCTTAAGCGATAGAAAAACAGTATGGCAGATACAAATGGAGGTTCTAACGGGAATCCGGGAGGCGGAAAGCAGAGCGGCCTTTCTTGGTCGCAACCTTTGATGCCCTCGCAAAATAATCAGGCTACCGCACCCAAGCCGGCAAGCGCTGCCGGCGCGCAGACGCAAAAGCCGAGTACGATGCAGCCGATCAAGGCCTATAGCGCACCTGCCCAAAAAACTACGATGCAGTCGGGGGGCACTTCAAGGATAGTCGGCGGTTTTATCGGCGGCCTTATTATCGGGGCGCTCATCACGACTATTTGGTTTACGTCCGCGGGCTCAGCGGCGGCGCCGATCAATACTTCGGACATGACAGGAGCGGCAAGCAGCACCGACTCGAGCATAGCGCCCGGCGACATGATGCTGCCGTCCACGGCGCTCTCGATAGCTACGCCGCAGGGTGCAGGTTCGCAAGTAGTAGTCGATTCCGCGACAGTCTCTGCTCCGACATGGCTGGTGGTCTACGAAACCGCAAACGGGCAGCCGGTGCGCATCCTCGGGGCATCCATGATCTTCCCCGAGAATAACGGAAAAGGCGCGACGGTGCCGCTCCTGCGCGCAACCCAGCCGGGGGAAACCTATGTTGTCGGCGAGCGCCTGGACGACGGCGACCACAAGCTCTCACTCACGCTCGACAAGCCGGTCTCCGACAGTTCCGGCAACGCGCTCTGGTCGAGCTTTACGACCCGCTAACACTGCATGAACCCGCTCACGAACATTGCGTCGCTCCCGTTCTCCGAGACTCACTTCGTGGGAGCGCTTGTCATCGCCGCCCTTCTTGGCGCAGTGCTCGGAATCGAGCGTTCGATAGCGGGGAAGCACGCTGGGATGCGCACTTACGCGCTTGTGAGCATGGGCTCGTGCCTGTTTGTAGTGGTGGGGACGCTCGCGAGCCTGGAGCTGAGCTTTTTCTCGAGCGTCAATCCGCTTGCGCTCGCATCCTCGGTCATTGTCGGCATCGGCTTTATCGGATCGGGCCTCGCAGTTTTCCGCGGCGAGCATCCCGTGGAGCTCACGACCGCCACCGGCATCTGGCTTGCCGCCGCGATAGGCATGGCCTGCGGATTCGACCTGTATCTGCTCGCGCTTGCCGCGACGGCGATGGGTTTGATCATCTTCACCCTGTTCTTAAAGCTCGAAAACGCGATACGGCACAAATACGGGACGTCTGTAGACTAATAAGGTAGAATGGCTCCATGAGCCAATATTACAAGCCTGACAGGAAGCCGGACTACAATTACGGCGGCCCTAAATGGACCTTATCGCGCTCCAAAATAGATCTTTTTTTGGATTGTGCGCGATGCTTCTATCTCGACAACAAACTCGGCGTTGCTCGTCCGCCCGGATTCCCGTTCAACCTGAACTCTGCGGTCGACGCGCTTCTTAAAAAAGAGCTTGATACACATCGTGCACAAGGCACGCAGCATCCGCTCGCGAAGGCATACGGCTTGGATGCCATTCCGCTTGCGCACGAGAAAATGGACGAATGGCGCGACGCGCTTAGGCACGGCGTAAAGTGGCTTCACAAGGAAACGGGCCTTATTGTCCGCGGGGGTGTTGACGACATTTGGGTCACCAAGGACGGCGAGCTTATTGTTATCGACTACAAAGCCACAAGCAAAGACGGCAAGATAGAGAGCCTCGACGAAGAGTGGCATAAAGGCTACAAGCGCCAATTGGAAATATATCAATGGCTGCTCCGCCAAAACGGCTTTAAAGTTTCCGATACCGGCTATTGGTTTTATGCAAACGCCAGCAAAGATCGCGAGGCTTTTGACGGCAGACTCGATTTTGAATTAACCCTCGTGCCATATACCGGTTCAACCGATTGGGTGGAGGGAGTGCTGCTTAAGCTCAAGGCGTGCCTCGATTCGGATCAAATCCCGGCTGCCGGAGCAGATTGTGATTACTGCCGCTACCGTGAGGCCGCTGGCAAAGCTTTGGTGAAAGCCGCGGGACATTCTAAAGAGCAAATTGTCCCTGCGGGCAAAAAAATAGCTACCGTTAATGAAAATAATGCAAAGTCATATGCAAAAGAACAAGAAACTCTCTTCTAATGCCAAAATGAGCAACTTTCGTAAGCGCGTGCTTGCAGTCGTGGCAAAAATCCCGAAGGGCCAAGTGATGACCTATGCTGCAGTTGCCAAGAAAGCGGGTAATCCTAAGGCCTCGCGCGCGGTCGGTTACTACATGTCGCAGAATTACGACCTTAAAGTTCCGTGTCACAGAGTGATACGGAGCGACGGCAAAATAGGCAACTACAATCGCGGCGGCGAGAAGGCAAAACGCGCGCTCCTCAAAAAAGAAGGCGCGATACAATAGGCGCATGGACGTAAAGATCGACGAGTCTTGGAAGAAGCATCTTGCAGATCAGTTTGAGCAGCTCTACTTTATTTCGCTCACTGACTTCGTAAAAAAGGAGTATAAGACGGCTACCGTTTACCCGCCCGCGAAGTTTATCTTTCGCGCGTTTGATCTGACACCATTTAATGAAGTGAAGGTCGTGATACTGGGACAAGACCCCTATATCAACCAAGGCGAAGCAATGGGTCTCTCTTTCTCGGTGCCCGACGGGACTAGGTTGCCGCCAAGCCTCCAAAATATCTATAAAGAGGTTGAATCCGAGTTCGGCGAAAAAATGATCCACAAAAGCGGCGACCTTACCCGATGGGCGCAGCAAGGCGTGCTCCTGCTTAACGCCTCGCTTACCGTGCGCGCACACTTATCGAACTCGCACCAAGGGCGGGGCTGGGAGGAGTTCACGAGCGCCGCGATATCGGCTTTATCACGCGAGCGCGAGCATATCGTCTTTATGCTTTGGGGTAATTACGCAAGACAAAAGGGCGCGCATATCGACCGCAGCAAGCATCTTGTGCTTGAGAGCGCGCATCCATCGCCCTTCTCGGCCCAGAGCGGCTTCTTCGGGAACGGGCACTTCAGAAAAGCGAACCAATATCTTGAGGAGCACGGCGAAAAGCCGATCGACTGGCTCTGATCACCATACTTGGGCGAGCTTTTTCGGTCCTCTGTAGAGCTTGTCTTTTTTGGTTACTTTAAAAACTTCGTAAAATGGCAGGAAGTTGGCAAGCGGCCCGTTGATGCGCGCCGGAGCAGGAGAGTGTGGGTCTACAAGCGCGAGTGTCTTGAGTATTTCCTTTCGTGCAAGCTCGCGCTCCATCTGCGCAAAGCCTAGGAAGAAGCGCTCTTCGGGGCTGAGACCGTCGATCACCTTTCGGCCCGTTTTTTGGAGCCGCTTCTGATACGCATCAAACGCGATAGCAAGCCCGCCCAGGTCAGCAATGTTCTCGCCCAAAGTGAGCTGGCCGTTTACGTTGACGCCCGACGCAGCCTCGTACTGGTTATATTGCTCGACCAGGATCTGCGCTTTCTTTTTGAACTGCGCTTCGTCCTTTTTCGTCCACCAGCTTTTCATATTCCCTTTGCCGTCAAACTTGGCGCCCTGGTCGTCGAAGCCGTGCG
>CAZLHN010000012.1:0-11839 GCA_964559665.1 uncultured Candidatus Saccharibacteria bacterium | reverse complement strand
GATGAAGACGCAATCGGAGCAATCCGAGCGGCTTATCTCAACCATCAGCCGGCAGGTGTCGGAGCAACTGATTGAGGTTACAAAAGGCGTCACTGCGACGCAGGAATCGACCAAGCAGGTCTTCACCATCGCAGAGCAGCTCCAGAATTTGGAAAAGGTGCTCAAGCATCAAAAGCAGCGCGGTAATTTGGGCGAGGCTTCGCTTGAGCTGATATTGGCAAATATTCTCCCGCCGGGCGCCTATCAAATGCAATACGAGTTCCCCGGCGGCGAGACGGTAGACGCCGTCATACAGACAAAGGAGGGTGTCATCCCGATAGACGCCAAGTTCAGCCTCGATAACTATCAGCGGCTCATCAATGCCATCGACGACAACCAAAAGGCAGAGCTCGAAAAGCAATTCAAGAACGACCTCAAGCTGCGCATCGACGAGACAAGCAAGTATGTCCGCCCCAAGGATGGCACACTGCCGTTTGCCTTTATGTACATCCCGGCTGAGGCTATCTACTACGACCTCCTCATCAACGAGGTCGGCTCGGTCAAGGTAAACACGCGCAATCTTATCGATTACGCGTATAACGAAAAAAAGGTGATCATCGTCTCGCCGACGACCTTTGCGGCATATCTGCAGTCGGTCTTGTATGGCTTTAAGGCGTTTAAGATCGAAGAGCAGGCTAAAGATATCGCCAAGAACGTCGAGGCGCTCGGGCGGCATATCAACGCCTATCAGGACTTCTACAAAAAGCTTGGTACTTCGCTTTCAACCACTGTTAATCACTTTAACGCGGGCACGAAGGAGCTCGGTAAGATAGAAAAGGACGTACTGCGCATTGATGCATCTGCCGATATTGCAATCGACGTGCCGCTTATAGATAAGCCGATGCTTGAAGGCAAGGAATAAAAAAGACCCGCCTCCGAAGAGGCGGGCTAGTCGATCGAGCGGCCCAGGGGACCAGGCCGCTCGGGATTGTTTTTAGAAAAAGAAGAAAAGCTTTCCGGTTTCCTTCCAGCGCGCGTACCAGGTCAGCACTACGGCTGCGCCGCCAACGATGAAGATTCCGGCCAAAGACGCTACGGGGTCCATGCCTTACCTCACTACTGTCACCAGCTCCGCCCCCAGAGTACTCCTGCTGTCATAAACTTCAAGCGCGCAGTACACAGCCCTTGAAGTAAAATTTTTTTTATTGTATGGTGTTGGAAGAAAAAGGTTTGGTCAGGGAGAGTCTCATGCTACGGCCCATAAGCAAATTGACGGCTTTTCCGATGGAAGAGGGGGAAGTGCGCGGCTTTTGCACCAAAATAAAGGCGGAAGGAAACGGTGCGATCGTCTCGGCCCCCAGGATCGAAGAGTATCTTACGACGGCGGCTGCTACGGTCTTTGGTGGCAATCTCACGACGCGGCAGAAATTCCTTGACTACCCGAGCCCGCTTGCGTCCGGGACCATGGTCGAAGTCTCGCTTCGGCTGCTGTTCTTCCGAAAGGTGGCGCGCGAGAACTACCATCTCGCCCGCTTTCGCGTCGAAGGTATATCCGGAGGGAGCTTCGTTGTACGAGGCACCTTCGTATTGGCTGTTCCCTGGTAGGCGCAGACCGCGTGACTGGCAGGCCCGGGATAGATCCCGGGCTTGTTTTTTTTATAAAATAGGCTATATTTAGGCCGTGGAAAAGGAATTTGCCATTATAGAGACCGGCGGGAAGCAGTATATGGTTTCCGAGGGCGATACCGTCAAAATCGAGAAAATCTCGGGCGATTTCAAGACGGGCGACAAGGTCTCCTTCGACAAGGTCTTGGTGGTAGACAACGGCTCGGACACCACCATCGGCGCGCCGTACATCAAGGGTGCCTCCGTCTCGGCCGAGATCAAGAAAATATCCCGCGCCAAGAAGGTCGTCGTCATCAAATACAAGGCAAAGTCCAACTATTTTAAAAAGCGCGGACATCGTCAGCCGTTTTTCGAGGTCAAGATCGGAGCAATCAAATAAAACACCCGCCGCTCGGCGGGTTTTTAGTTTCTCGAAGAAAGTGCATCTGCGATAGTATCCGGATCGGCGTACTCGAGCTCTGAACCGGTTGAGAGGCCGCGGCCAAGACTTGAGAGTTTAAAATTAAAACCTTCGGACATGGGGCGTAATTTTTCTGCGAGAATTTGGCGCGTATGGTCGCCCTCGGTTGTTGCTGAGAGGCCCAGGATGAGTTCGGTGAGCACCAGGTCACTGCCGTCGCGCTCGACGCGCGACACGAGCTCGCGGGCGCGGATATGCTTCTCGGGCTCTTCTGCTGCGAGCGGCACGGTGCCTCCCAGCACAAAGTACAGCCCGCGATAGCCGCTCTTCTCGACGTTGTCGATATCGGCGTCCTTCTCGACCACGAATATGAGCCCCTTATTGCGCTTGGGGTTGCTGCAGATCGAGCACAAAGTCTGGTTGTCGTTGTTTTTGACCGACCAGCGGAAGCACTCTTCGCATTGGAAGGTATTGCTGCCGAGCTTGCTGATGTCTTGCGCGAGCGCCGCACGGAATGCGTTCTGCTGGGCGAGCAGGAATTGGACGAACCGGCGCGACTGCCTAGGCCCGATCCCGGGGAAGCGTTGGAATGCCTCTGTTAATCGGTCTATGGGATTCATTAGAAGTCTTTTGCCCCGGCGCTTTCAAAAACGCCAAAGTCGGTTTTATCTATCGAGGTAAAGGTCGTGCGCTTTTCGTCGAAGTAGAGTTCGACTTTGCCCACGGGACCGTTGCGGTGCTTTTCTATCAGTATCTCGGCGATGTTGGTCTTTTCGGCATCCGGGCTGCGCTTGTCCTCGCGGTGGATGAACATCACGACATCGGCGTCCTGCTCGATCGAGCCCGAATCGCGCAGGTCCGACAGCCGCGGCTTACCGCCGCGCTGCTCTACGGCGCGCGAGAGTTGTGAGAGAGCCAAGACAGGCACGTCGAGCTCGCGGGCAAGGGTCTTCAGCGAGCGGGAAATCTCGGTCACTTGCTGCACCAGGGAGTCGGTCGCGCGTGCGCCGGTGGGCACCATCAGCTGGAGATAGTCGACGATGAGGAGCCCGAGGCCCTGCTCGCGCTTGAGCCGGCGGGCGACCGCGCGCATCTTGAGGATATTGCTGCCCGGCTGGTCGTCGATGAATATCGGCGCCTGGCTGAGCCTGTCGTACGCGTCGTGGATGCGCGTAAAGTCCTCCTGGTCGGTGATATGGCCCGTGCGCAGGGACCACGAATTTACTTTTGCCTCGGCTGCGACCATACGGTCTATCAATTGCTGCGCGCTCATCTCAAGCGAGAAGATGCCGACGGTTGTTTTATGCAATGTCGCTGCTTGGCGGGCGATGTCGAGCGCAAGGGATGTCTTACCCATCGAAGGGCGGGCCGCCAGTATGATAAGATCGCTTTTTTGAAGCCCGGCCAGCATATTGTCGAGGTCCTTAAAGCCTGTACGCACGCCTCTGAGCTCGTCGCGATGCTCGTGCAGGTGCTCAAGCCGCGCCCACGCATCGGCAAGCGACTCCCTGAGCGAAGTAAAGCGCGACAGGGTAGGGGTCGAAGTGACCTCGTAGACCTTTTTCTCTGCCTTGTCGAGCGTCTCGTCTATCTCCTCGCTCTCGTCGAAGCCAAGCTCGGCTATGTATTCGCCGGCGTCTATCAGATTGCGCAGCATGAACTTTTTCTGCACCTGGCCCGCGTAGTGGCGGGCGTTGGAGGCCGCCGGCACGTCGCTCACAAGGTCGGCCAGGTATGCCGGGCCGCCGATACTCTCGAGGTGCTTCTGGTCGGCGAGGCACTGGCGCACGCTCTCGATATCTATAGGCTCGTTCTTGCTCCACAGGCCGAGCATCGCGCGATAGATGATGCGATGCTTCTCGCTGTAGAAGGCATCGGGAGAAAGTATGTCGGTCGACTCGGCCATGCCCTCGGGGCGCAGCATGAGAGCGCCGAGGAGCGCCCGCTCGGTCTCGAGCGTCTGGGGCGGAAGGCGTAGAGGGTCGTTCTTTTTCTTGGGGGCCATACGCCTATGGTACTCGTTTTTTGAGCGGGGCGCATTGTGACAATCCGGTGGATAAACGGGGGATACTACTTTGCCCTTATTCCAGGCCCTTCAGGAGAATCTTTTATTTCATAGCCTAACTCCTCTATCTTCGTGCGCAGCTCGTCAGCTTTTTTAAAATCCTTCTCCCTCCTTGCTGCTTCGCGCTCGCTAACCCAGGTCTGCACCTCTTGCGGCAGGTCGGATTGCTCGATCACTTTGATAGTCGCGCTCGGGCGCGCTTCGGACAGTCCTAAACCGAGCACGCGATCGGCCAGCACAAGCCCTGCGCGCTTCTCGTGCGGCGCCACAGCCGTATCTTTGACCAGCTCCCACACGCGCGCGAGCGCGCGGGGCGTATCGAGGTCGTTGTAGAGCGCCGCGTAAAAATCCCTGGCAAAGTTCTCGGGCGCCTGGGCACGTGTGTCGGGCAGCTCCAAAAACGCGCGTCTGAGCCGGCCAAGCGCCGTGTTGGCGCCCTCGATTGCATCCCACGTAAAGTTCATCGGCGTGCGATAGTGGCCGGTGAGGTACCAATAGCGGTAGGCGAGCGGCGAGAATCCGCGGTCGACGATGTTGTGAAGGTAAATGGTGTTGCCGAGCGACTTTGATATCTTTTTGCCCTCGATCGTTATGTGCGCGTTGTGCAGCCAATATTGTACGTATTGCTTGCCGGTGATAGCCTCTGCCTGCGCTATCTCGTTATTGTGGTGGATCGGTATATGCTCGATGCCGCCGGTGTGGATGTCTATCTGTTTGCCGAGCAATTTAAAAATCATCGCGGTGCACTCGATGTGCCAGCCGGGGAAGCCCTTGCCCCACGGGGACTGCCAGCCGAGCTCACGGCTCTTTTTCCATAATACGAAGTCGCGCGGGTTTTTCTTCTCGCGGTTTTCCTCGACGCGCGCGCCTTCCTGCTGCCCCTGTAAGTTGATCTGCCCCAGCTTGCCGTACTCCTTGAACTTGTTCGTATCATAATAGATGCCGTCTTCTATCGCGTAGGCATAGCCCTTCTGCTCAAGCGTCTTTATAAGCGTTATCTGTTCGGGGATGTACTCGCTCGCGCGCGGGTAGAGCACGCGCTTGGTGTTGATGCCGAGCGCTTCCACATCGTTCAGAAATATCGCGGTGTACTTTTCGGCCAGCTTGCGCATATTGGCCATCGTAAGCGTGAGGCCTTCGCGCTTGAGGCCGCGGGTCATCTTGTCGTCGCCGATGTTCGGATCACCCTCGTTGTCGCCGCTTAAATGCCCGAAGTCGGTGATGTTCATCACCTGCTTGACCTTGTAGCCGCGGCTCTCGAGCGTGCGGCGAATGATATTGGCCAAGATCGGCGGCACCAGGTTGCCGATATGCTGCTGGTCGTAGGGGGTAGGCCCGCAGTTGTACATCTTTATCTCGCGCGCCGAGAGCGGCTCAAAGACCTCCAGCTTGTTTGAAAGCGTATTGTGGAGCATGAGGGGCGGCAAAGCGGCCTGCCTCGAGCTTTTGAAAAATGAAAATAGCCCCATATACCTCTATTACAACCACTCTTTGTGCTTGAAGTAAAGGAAGCAGATGATCGCGAGCACCACCATGCCGCCCACGACTATCCAGAAGTCGTGGGGGCTTCCGACAATTGGGTTGTTGACCGTATTCATCCCGAACAGGCCCGCGATAAACGACAACGGGAGGAAGAGGAACGCGAGCACGGTGAGGGTCTTCATCACCTCATTCTGTTTGGTGGACAGCAGGCTGTTGTTCGTCTCGCGCAGCTCTGCCATCGAGCCGCGCAGGTTGTCGAGTGTCTGCTCCACGCGCTCCTCGACGCCGATGAGATCGCGCAGATAATAAGAAAACTCGGGGCCGAACATCCGCGATGCGACGGGCTCGAGCGAGCGGAGCATCTCCTTGTGGGGGGCGAGCGCGTCGCGGAAGTCATGGATGATCCTGCTCGTCTGGGAGAGCTCGATGACCATCTGCCGCTCGTCGCCCTTGAATATCCGCTCTTCTATATCCTGGAGGCTGCGGCGTATCATCTGGGCCTCGTTGATGAGCGCCTCGTACAAAGAGCGCGTAAGCGACGTAAAAAGATGCCCGCCGTGCAGATGCGCCACCGGCCGGCCAAGCACCGCGCTGACCTCGAACGCCTGCGCAAAGGCGTGCAATGGGTCGACGGTCTCGTAGCGCGTCGTGATGAGGAATTCCTTACCGATAATAAAATCTATCTCGTGCTCCTGGCGCCCGCCGCCCCCGAGCATGATGGGGAAGTGGAGTATGACGTACACGATGTCGCCGCGCTTCTCGACCTTGGGCTTGAAGGAGGGCACGAGCAGCTCCTCGGCGATAAGCGGATCGATGCCGAATTCGTGCATGAGCGAGCGCACTTCGGCGGGAGTGGGGGCCACAAGGTCGATCCACGAGGCATTCTTCTGCCCGTAGCGCGTGAGCATATGAAAAAAGTATAGCATCAAAAAATCCGGCTGTGGTATACTTTTTGGATGACTACCAACCGATGGAAGGCCCTTGGCGTTGTCGCTATAGTTGTTGTCGCTTTTGGCGCGGGGCTCTACACGGGCGCCGTCCGGGATGTCGCGCAGACGGTCTCGGCGCAGAGCACCGCCACTTTTAATCTCGACGCGGATGCACAACCCGGCGATGTCGATGCATCCGAACTCTGGAAGGCCTGGAATCTCCTCAGGAATAACTATGTCCCGACGCACGCCTCAAGCACGGTACCCAGCGCACAGGAGCAGCTCTACGGCGCCATTGCGGGGCTGACCGCGAGCTTCGGCGACCCATATACGGTCTTTTTCCCGCCCGCGGATGCGACCGTCTTCCAGCAGGATATCGCCGGCGAGTTCGGCGGCGTCGGCATGGAGGTCGGCAACGACAAGGACGGCAATGTCGTCGTGATTGCTCCGCTCAAGGACTCTCCGGCAGAAAAGGCCGGGGTGCTGACCGGCGACATCATCCTCTCGATAGACGCTACTTCGACGCAAGACATGGCGGTGGACGAAGCCGTCCAGCTTATCCGCGGGCCGGTCGGCAGCACGGTCAAAATCACCGTCAGCCGCGCGGGCCAGACCAAGCCGATCGTGATACCCATTGTGCGCGACACGATCAATATCCCCATCATCAAGGACTATCAGCGCTCAGACGGCATCTACGTGATAGAGCTCTACAGCTTTTCGGCAAACTCGGCGGACCTCTTCCGCACGGCGCTACGCAACTTTATGGAGTCTGGCTCGACAAAACTGATACTCGACCTGCGCGGCAATCCGGGCGGCTATCTCGAGGCGGCCGTCGACATGGCGAGCTACTTCCTGCCCGTGGGCGACACGGTCGTGAGCGAGGACTTCAAGGGCAAGCAGCCCGCGATCGTGCACCGCTCGGTCGGCTACAATGTGTTCGCCAATAAAAAGCTCTCGATGGCGATACTCATCGACCAGGGCTCGGCCTCGGCATCGGAAATCCTCTCCGGAGCGTTGCAGCAGCAAGGCGTCGCCAAGCTCGTAGGTACGCGCTCCTTCGGCAAAGGCTCTGTGCAGCAGCTGATGGATCTGGGCGACGGGGCGGAATTGAAGATCACGATAGCGCGCTGGCTCACGCCGAACGGCTCGTCGATCTCCGACGGCGGTCTCACTCCCGACATTAACGCAACAACAACGCCGGAGGATGTAGCGGCAGGCCGGGACCCGCAAACCGCAGCAGCCGTAACCTGGCTCGCAACCCAGTAGCGCATCTGGTATAGTCCTCTCATGAAAATAATTTTGCTCAAGGATGTGCGGGGAATTGGCATGCACGGGGACGTCAAGAACGTGGCCGATGGCTACGCGCACAACTTCCTGCTCCCCCAGAAGCTGGCCGAGCCGGCAACCGAGGACAAAGTAAAGGAAATGGAGGGTAGAAAGCAGGAGCACGCGGCTGCTATGCAAAAAGAGGAGGCTGCGCTGACCGAAAAGATCATGCAGTTGCGGGGCAAAAAGGTGGTGCTCTCCGCCCGCGCAACCGAGAAGGGCGGCCTTTTTAAGGCAATCGCGGCCAAGGATGTGATCCGCGCGATCAAGGCTGAACACGAAATAGATATTCCCGAGGAAGCACTCGAATTCTCAGAGCATATAAAAACGGTGGGGGAGCATACGGCGCTGCTTAAAAGCAAAACGCAGAAAGTCGAGCTTGTGGTTGCTGTAGTTGCCGCCGCATAAAATAGTCCCCATCCCAAGCAAAAACCCGCCATCTCGGCGGGTTTTTGCTTATTTTTTGAAATTATTTATTGAGCACGTCGACGACCGGCTTGGTTGTCGTTTTGCCGGCAAAGCTCATCTTGCGCGCGGTGCGGAAGGAAACAATGCCGTTTATAAGCGAGAAGATAGTGTGGTCCTTGCCGAGGCCGACGTTACGGCCGACCATATAGCGCGTGCCGCGCTGGCGGACGATGATATCGCCCGGCTTGGCCGTCTCTCCGGCATAGAGCTTAACCCCCAAATACTTTGCATTTGAGTCGGTAAGGTTTTTAGCTGAGCCGCCTGCTTTTTTATGTGCCATATGAGATTATATCGTGCTATAGTGAGCCCATATATGATAGCAGATAAGGCGAAATCAGGCAAGGACCTCTTGGGTCTTATCCTTATACCCGCTATCGTTATAATGGTCGGCGTGGCCGCCTTTGGCCTGGGCCGCCTTTCGGCACCGGGGAGTGACCACGGCTTTGAAGTACATCCGGCCCCCACGACGCAGACCCCGTAAGTTATATGATACGCAACACAAAACGCACATTTATATTCATCATCGCCGTCCTCTTTCTTATCCTGGGCGTCATAGGCCTTGTGCTGCCGTTCCTCCAGGGGATTTTGTTCTTGGCGGTAGGCGTCGTGCTGCTCTTCTTTCTCTTTCCGAATCTGCGCGAAAAAAGCTACAAGTATACGGTGAAGTATCCCAAGGTGCACACGTTGATCCTCAAGGTTGAGGATACCATAGGCCGTATACTGGGAGATATCTAACTATGTTGGCGATTGATGTAGAAAGCAGCGGCACAGAGGCGCACAAGCACTCGATCTTGAGTCTGGGGGCCATCGACCTAGGGAACCCCTCGCGACCGTTCTTCTACGAGGAGTGCCGCATCTGGGACGGCGCCAAGATGGAAGAGGAGGCCTTTGCGGTCAATGGCTCGAGCGTGGCACAAGCGACCGACCCCGGCAAGCAGTCAGAGGCCGACCTGGTGCACAAATTCAAGACCTGGGCTCTGGAGGCCGATGACCGCACCTTTGCCGGGCAGAACGTCTCCTTTGACCGCGACTTTTTGCGATATGCGGCCGAGCGCGCGGGCCATACCGACTGGCCGTTTGCGCATCGCACTATCGACACGCACACGCTGTGCTGGATGCATATGGTCAAGAGGGGACTGACTCCCCCGCTGGACCCCGAGAAAAAGCGCTCGGCCCTGGACCTCGACGCGATATTGGTCTATTGCGGCATCCCCGAGGAGCCGACCCCGCATAATGCGCTCACGGGAGCCAAGTCCCACGCCGAAGTGATCTCGCGCCTTTTGTACGACAAAAAACTGCTCCCGGATTTTGAGCAATACGAACTGCCTTGGATTTCCGTTTCTTAAAAGAAACGGTTGCCTGGAAGTCTTAACGTGTCGGGCCGCCGGGAATCGAACCCGGCCTACATGCACCCCATGCATGTGTACTGCCGATATACTACGGCCCGTCTCTCGCAATCTTTACTACCATACCCTAATTTGCTACTTTGAAGCTAGCTTGTTGCCAACTTTGGCATTGGAGGATGTCCATGACCAGTACCGATATGGGCGGGGTCTTGCCCTTTAACCCCCGCCAGCTGCCGGTCGTCGTGGCCAAAAAGCCGCGCCGCAGGGGCAACGACCTCATAAGCCTGCTCGTTGCCTACGCGAGTATTGCAAGGCGACACGACAGGCCGCACTGCCTGATTAGCCTCGAGGTCTTTAACCCCGCGGGTATCCAGGCCGTCGAGCTAGACTTTAATGCCCCATAACGCACTGCGTGGGGCATTTTCTTTTTATATATAAAAAGCGAGGCCGCGCGATCCAGCAATGGATCGCGCGGCCTGCGTTCATTTTCCGATGAGGAAGATATGTGTGCGGGGCTCTTGGCCGAGCAACACTACTTCATGTATCCAGCCGATAGCGCCCCGATAGTCCACCGGCTCGACATTTGGGACCCGGCCCCAATCCATCGCGGCAACACCATTCCAGTGCTGGCAGGCGACCTTGGATTGCGTGATCTCAGCGAGCTTCTGCTCGCTAGTAATGTCTTCTCGGGCCAGGATGCCGGCCAGTTTGACGACGTCGCCAGGGGAAGAGCAGGCATTCGCCTGGACATTCACTGGTGTTAAAGAACCTGTGGGGATTACAGGCCCCCAATGCAGAAGGAGTGCTCCTGCGGTTAGTGCTGCTGGCAGGATATACATGCTGTGCTCCGTTTCTAATCGCCCTAGGGATTCTAGGGTGAATATAGCATGCTCTGAAGCGATAATGAACGCATAGGCCGATAAAAGACCTTCTCGGGTATATCAATCGCAAAATAAGCACAAGACAGCGGCTTTCTTTAGTCAAAACCCTTTATTTGCAACGTATTTTAGGATTCATGGGTAGGGGTTAAATCTTGTCAAGGGCCCCCTATTGACCCTATTGACAAAAGTATGCTATCATTATCTTATCTCCGGAGCTGTCGAGCCCGGAGCTTTTTTGTTTCTGGGCTTATCTCTAACCCTGTTCCGCAACCGTTCGACTCTCATTATGAACCTTACAGCAACTATCGCACTTGCAGTGTCGCTCGCGTTCACCGGTAGTTCTTCGCCAATGACTATGGCTCAGCCTATGCCGCAGGCGCAGACTGTCGAGCAGTACGTGCGCAGCTACTTTGCCGACGAACCGATCCTTGCTGAGATCGCATCTTGCGAGTCGCAGTTTAGGCAGTACGGTAAGGATGGCCAGGTAGTCCGGAACCCTAACAGCTCCGCGGTCGGCGTGTTCCAGATCATGTCTTCCATCCACTCTTCGTTCGCCGACGAGAAGCTCGGCCTCGATATAGACACTCTCCAGGGTAACGTCGCCTACGCGCGCTACCTCTACGACAAGGAGGGGACCAAGCCGTGGAACTCGTCCAAGGCATGCTGGTCTAAGAGCCAGGCGTATAAGGACCTCCAGTCCGCACAGCCCGAGCTCGCACTGAACAAGTAATTAAAGCAGCCATAGAAAGCTGAACAAAAACCGCCAGGGGAGACCCCGGCGGTTTTTGGTTAGCTAGTTAATAATATGTTATACTCCTTCATGTATAAGCTCTTTGAGTCTTCTATCCCAACTAATTGCGGATTTGTCACTATATTTAGCGTAAAGGTCTTTTTCTACCAGATACCGTGTACGTATTGAGGTAGGTACACACCAAGACTCTAGCCGATCTTGTGTCATAACCGCGGGTGTTCCTTAATGGAGCTAGACCCGTCCGAGCGGAAATAATTCTCGTGGGGGATAGAAGACTGAGAGAACTTATAGAATTACTCCCCTCTTTTTAAGGAATTTTTTTGAGCTTTCTTTTTGTCTTGCCTAGTGTAGAATTCGTTCGGAACTAAACGCCAACCTATGAGGGCGCGTATGAGGTACTTTTTCATTCAAGGCTTCTACTATCAACGGCAGGTTTGGTTCGAGAATGCCTATATGGGCGACGAAGGCCTCTCGACCATCGTGCGAGATGGGCTTATCCCATCCATGTACGCCGGCAGTATCTTTCATCGCGACCATAACGAGCAGAACGAGCTCGTGGGCGCCATGCAGGACGAGAATGGCCCCT
>CAZLHN010000011.1:0-13028 GCA_964559665.1 uncultured Candidatus Saccharibacteria bacterium | reverse complement strand
CAGCGCCATCAACGTCGGGCAGGACATCGGCATAGTCGTGCTCAGCATTCTCATTGCGATTATCCTGGGCGAGAGCGGCGTACTCTCGCAACTGCTCGCCTCGACCAAAGACATTGCATTCCTTGGCAGCTTTATCGCGGGCCTCTTTTTTACATCGATTTTTACCACTGCGCCCGCCGTGGTTGCCTTGGGCGGGATAGCGCAAAACCACTCTATCGTGCTCAATGCGCTTTTTGGCGCTGTGGGGGCAGTGTTGGGTGACCTCGTAATCTTTCGCTTCGTAAAAGGAAGATTCTCTGACCACCTGACCGAAATTTTAGCGACGCAAGGCGGCAGGCACAGACTGCGCGCGCTGCTGCACCGCCGCACATTCCGATGGATCACATTTCTGCTCGGCGGGCTCATCATCGCATCGCCCTTGCCCGACGAGCTCGGGATCAGCCTTCTTGGGTTTTCGAAGATGAAGATCTCCGGGTTTATCATCCTTTCGTTCCTCGGAAACTTTTTGGGAATACTGCTCGTTGGCGTAGCCGCGCGTGCGCTGTAAGCGGGATAGTGTACAATGGCGGGGCATTCGTTATTAATACGTATCCTAACCAATCAAGTTTTATGATATTTTTCCTGATTTTAGGGATTTTACTAGGAGCGCTTCTCGTTATATTTATCCTGCAGAACATGCTGGTCGTGACGGTCAGCTTTTTTGCCTGGCAGCTCACGGCCTCTCTTGCGCTGGTGCTTTTTCTCGCCGTTTTGTGCGGGATAGTCATAACACTGCTCATGCTTCTGCCCAACCTGATCCGCGACGACCTGCGTCTTTCCCGCGCCAGCCGCCGCGCCAAGGAGCTTGAGGACGAGCTTGCCGCGCAAAAGGCCGCACATACCGCTATCGCTGCAGTACCTTCACAGGTAGCGCCGGGGGAGGAAACTGCTGCCTGACTTCAGATCACATGAAGCGCTTCAGGTTCCCTTCATGATAATGGAGTAATACTGGCGGCTTAGCTTACCAGTAACTATTTACAGAGGCTTATGTTATATACCATCGCAGTCGTTTTGGTCCTCTTGTGGCTCCTCGGTATCGTAACCTCCTACACGATAGGCGGCTTTATCCATATCCTCCTTATTATCGCGGTCATCATGGTGCTAATCCGCCTTATACAGGGTCGTAATCCGGTAGCCTAATCAAAATGAAAACATCAACAGCAATATGGGTCGTCATAGCCGTGCTTATCATCATCGCGGGCGGGTGGTACTGGTGGTCCAACATGCCGGCACAACCCACAACGGTTGATCAGGGCACGACCACCAACACAAACCCGAACGGCTCCGACTATCAGCCGGGCAATCTGCTGCTGGGCACTGATGCAACCACCAGTCTTGGCACCTACCTCATCGGCAGCAACGGCATGACGCTGTACACCTTTACCAAAGACGGCACCGCCAGCTCAACCTGCTATGGCCAGTGCGCGGCAACCTGGCCACCCTATACAATCGGTGACGCCAGCTTCCTCTCCAACATCCAGGCGGGAGTAACGGGCGATGTGGGCTCGATCGTGCGCGCCGACGGCGGCACGCAAGTGACATACAACGGGCACCCGCTCTACTTCTACAGCAAAGACACAGTCTCGGGTGACACCAATGGCCAAAATGTTGGCGGTACCTGGTTCGTAGTCACTCCGTAGGCTCCCTTCTCTAAAATCGCATTTTCTGCGCATGTCTTCCCCTCCCTGTCAGGGAGGGGAATTGACAAAAAGGATAAAATTGTGCATAGTTTAGAGACGTGAAGCAGAATAAGATCTACATATACGGCAAGCATGCCGTCGAGGAGGCGCTGCGGCACTCGCCGCAGGTTTTGCGCAAGATACACCTCTCGCCGCGCATGGAAGACAAGAAGCTGCGCGAGCTGATAAACCGTTCGGGCTTGCCCGTCGAACCTTTAGATGAGAGAAAAGCTTCTTCGCAAGCTGAGGGAGGTGCGCCGCATCAGGGCATTATTGCGCTCATCTCGCTCGGGAGTTTGGTGACGCCTTTTGAAAAGTTTATGGATACGTTTGCTCCGACTTCTGACACTGTGCTCTTGCTTTTGAGCGAAGTGCAGGACCCGCAGAACGTTGGTGCGGTTATCCGCTCCGCGGCCGCGTTCGGCGCTGCGGCTGTGCTGCTGCCGGTGCACAAGCAGTCGCCGATTACCGGTGCGGTCATTAAGGCCTCGGTAGGCATGGCGTTCCGCATCCCGCTTGTTGAGGTAGAAAATATGCAGCAAGCGATAGCGAATTTAAAAAAGAAGGGCGTGCGAGTATACGGACTCTCGGGTACTGCATCCGGCAAGGTAGAAAGCGAGAGTTTTGCGCAGCCCACGATGTTTGTGCTCGGCAACGAGGGGAGCGGAATCGGCCCGGCCGCGCGCCAGGTGTGCGACCAGCTGCTCTCGATACCTATGAGCCCGCGCGCCGAGTCGCTCAACGTCGCGACCTCGGGCGCAATCGCTCTGTATGCGTGGAGCCTCAAGCACCCTAAGGCGTTAATCGAATAATTTGTATATGAATCGCGGCGAAGTACTCCTCAGATTTGAGAAGGTGTCATTTGATTTTGGCCCCAAGAAGCCCATTTTGGACGAAGTGGACTTTTCGGTGCGCCGCGGCACAAAGATTACCTTCATGGGCCAAAACGGCGCGGGCAAGAGCACGATCTTCGGCCTTATCATGGGCGCCAATGCGTCCGAGGCCGGCAAGATCATCATCTCGCACGGCCTTACGATAGGCGCAGCGCGCCAGGTGATCCCGCGCGCGGAGATGAAGTTGAGCGTGCGCGAATTTTTTGAGAAGGTATTTCCGCAAAAAGTGTACGACATCGACCCGAAGATCGACGCGGTTCTTGAAGCCGTAAACTTGTCCGCACCCAAGGAAAAAATAATCGAAACGTTTTCCGGCGGGCAGCAGGCGCGGCTCCTCCTGGCCTCGGCCCTCATTCAGGACCCGGACCTGCTGCTCCTCGATGAGCCGACAAACAACCTCGACAAGGCGGGTATCGAGCATCTGACCAAGTTTTTAATCGCCTACAAAAAGACCTGCATCGTCATCTCGCACGATGCTGAGTTCCTCAACTCGTTTACCGACGGCGTGCTCTATCTCGACGTGCACACGCACAAGGTGGAGCAGTACGTCGGCAATTATTTTGACGTGGTCGCGCAGATCTCCGCCCGCATCGAGAAGGAAAACCGCAAGAACGCGCTCCTCGCAAAGGAGATACAGGAAAATAAAGACAAAGCGAACTTCTTTGCCAACAAGGGCGGCCAGATGCGCATGGTCGCCAAGCGCATGCGCGAAAAAGCCGAAGAGCTGGAGGAAGAAAAAGTTGATGTGCGCCGCGAAGACAAGACCATCCGCTCTTTTACTATTCCCGCACAGCCGGAGATGATCGGCGACATTTTAAATATCACATCGTTTTTGACGATCAAAAACCATAAGGCTACTGAGCGCAAGGCAAAAATCGCGCTCCGCAAGAATAATCATCTGCTTTTGCGCGGTCCTAACGGGATAGGCAAGAGCACGCTTTTGGAGTCTATTGCCTCGGGGACCGCGAAAGGCTCGGCGATAGCGCCCGGCGTCCGTGTTGGCTACTACCGGCAGGACTTCTCGAACCTCGACTTCGACAAGACAGTGTACCAGGAGCTCGCAGCTGTGATGGAAAAGCAGGTAGAAGAGACATTGCGCTCTGCCGCCGCGGCATTCTTGATAACCGGCGAACTAGTGCATGCAAAAATAGGCACCCTATCAGAAGGGCAGAAGGGCCTGGTCGCTTTTGCGCGGCTGATGCTGCTCAAACCGGGGCTTTTGATACTCGACGAGCCGACCAACCACATAAACTTCCGTCATTTGCCGGTTATCGCCGATGCTCTTAACAGATATGAGGGCGCCATGGTGCTGGTGAGCCACGTACCCGACTTTGTGTCGCAGATCCGTATCGACGAAGTGCTCGATCTTGAAAAATAATCGTTTCGTTTTCTCCAACGCCCGCGTGAAATAATTTTAAAGCACGCAGTGTAGTACTAGAGAGAGGTACGAGCGCACCTAGGCACTGCAACTCGGACCTCGCTACAACATTATCCACTAACCTTATATGGAATGGTACAAAAGACAGCAGTAACCAAATCTCTTCTTGCACTTGCGGCGTTCCTGGCGATCGGCGCCGGCGCGGGATTGACCGCGCTCGCGAGCGCGCAGACGACTGGTACGACTTCTACAGTCTACACTACCTCAACAAAGACCCATGTAATGGGAAATAGGCAGATGGGACAGGGCGTATTTGGTACCGTCTCGGCGGTAAACGGCACGACTATCACCCTCACGAGCAAGGGCTTTGGCGCAAATGCGACAGAAACAACCTATACGGTTGACGCTTCGAGCGCAAAGTTCGAGAAGAGCGTGAGCGGCGCTAAGCCGACCACTGCTACTATCTCTGACATCGCGGTTGGCGATACGGTAGGCATCCGCGGCACTGTCACGGGCACTTCGGTGGTGGCGACGGATGTTACCGACGGCCTCATGATGCGCGGCGGCCCAGGCGGCTTCGGCGGCAAAGGTCACGGCGTTATGGGCACGGTCTCGGCGGTGAACGGCAATACCGTCACTGTAACCGGGAAGGACGGCATGTCCTACACGATTGATGCATCGGGCGCGAAGGTCTCCAAAACCGTCGACATCGCAGTCTCCGGCATCGCAGTAGGCGACACGGTAGGCGTCGAGGGCACGGTCTCGGGCACCAACGTGACCGCGGCACATATCATGGACGGAGTTCCCGCAAAGGCGCAGGCTCCGCCGACACAGACACAATAGCGGACAGTTCTTTGATACAAACCCCCGCACGGGGGTTTGTTGTGTGATGAAAGACGATAGGGTATACAGGTGTACTATATGCAGGTGGACCACGCGTATGCACAGCTGACCGACGAAGAGCTCGCCGTGCGCGTGCAAAAAGGCGACAAAGAGGTTTTCGGGGTACTCATGGAGCGCTACGAAGCCAAACTCCTACGCTATGGCGCGAAGTTCCTCTCCAGGCACGATGACATCGTGGACATCGTGCAGGACGTATTTATAAGCACCTACCAGAACATACAGAATTTCGACGCGTCGCAGCGGTTCTCGCCCTGGGTCTATCGCATTGCGCACAACGCTTTTGTGAACGGCCTCAAGAAGCACTCTTACAATCCGTTGACGCTTGTCGATTTCGATACCTTTATATCGCACGTCGCATACGAAGACCCGGTGCCCCGCGAGCGCGAACAACAAGAGATGAAAAAGATCATAGACAAGGGTCTTGAGGGACTCCAACCGAAATACCGCGAAGTGATCATACTCCACTACTTGGAAGATATGCCGTACAAAGAAATAGCCGACATCTTGCAGATACCCGTGGGCACCGTCGGCATCCGCATCAAGCGCGCCAAGGAGTCGCTCAAGGCTGCGTACGAAAAACTGAACATGCACTATGGAGAATAATCCGCAACAACACGAGAATATCAGGGAGGCCATCCTGCGCAAGATACGCACGGGCGACTTGGCGCAGCGTCCGCGGCTGTACTTTATGCTCCATGTAGCCGCGCTCGTGCTGGTGGCGCTTGTAGTACTTGTGCTCTCGGTGTTTATCTTCAACTTCATCCTCTTCAGCATCCGGATCAACAGCCACGACTCGCTGCTCCAATTCGGCCCGCGCGGATACGAGACGTTCATCTTCATATTCCCGTGGGCGCTGTTCCTGATCGACACACTGCTTATCGGCGTGCTCGAGTGGCTGCTGCGCAAGTTTCCGTTCGGCTATAAAATCCCGGTGCTCTATATGCTTTTGGTGCTCGTTGCGGCGACTACCCTGACCGCGGCGCTGATCGACCGCGGGACCGACTTCAATGACCGGCTGCTCCATCGAGCCGACATGCACGAACTCTTTTTCCTGGGCGACCTCGTCGAGGGCGCGCGCGAGCCGATGCCGGGAAGTGGCGTGTGCGTGTGCACCATTACCGCGATCGCGGGCAATACGCTTACCGTGGCCGATGCACGCAGCGGCACAACGACCGATCTCAAGGTTATTCTGCCGCCGGATGATCCGCGCGCGACGACTACTTCGCTCAAGGTCGGCGACACAGTGTTTATCGCGGGCGACGCGGATGATGGCGAAATACACGCATTCGGAGTGCGCAAAGTTCCCGCAGGCGGGCTTCCGCCGCCTCGGTAAAGTAAAACGGCACAGCATGTGAAATAATAGGACTGCGAACTTGTATTAAATAGGGTAAAGACATTCGTATGACAGCATTTAAACCCATCTATGGAGCGTTTATAGCAGTGGCTGCGCTCGTGATTATCGGCGGAGCAATATGGTATCTCAAGAATACGGGCACTGCGGTGGTCGCCGATGCTACGCAGGAGCAGGTCACAAACACGACCGCGACTGATATGACCTCAGGCGATGCATCCGGTAGCACCAGCACTTCTCCATATAAAGACGGTACATACACCGCGATGAGCACGTACCAGACTCCCGAGACCACCGAGCCCCTCACGGTAACGCTAACGCTCAAGGACGGTGTCGTAACTGATGCCACGGTCGTCGGTGATCCGCAGGTACCCGAGACCAGGCGCTATCAGGGGATATTTATCGCCAACTACAAGCAATACGTGATCGGCAAAAATATCGGCACACTCAGCCTCTCCCAAGTCTCGGGCTCGTCGCTTACTTCAAGCGGGTTCAACGCCGCGGTGGCGCAGATAAAGGCGCAAGCGCAGAGCTAATACATGCACGAGTTCACGTTCGAAGCAATCGGCACGCATTGGAAAATACTCATCGCCGATACGTTCTCCGGCGAGCAGAGTAGCGAATTGCTACATAAGATACGCGAGCGCATAAACATATTCGATCGCGACTATTCTCGCTTTCGCGCAGACTCGCTCGTGACAAAAATGTCCAGAGATGCGGGCATATATGCACTGCCTAAGGATGCCGAGCCCATGCTCGACCTGTATCGCGAACTCTACGACACGACCCAAGGCCTTTTTACGCCGCTCGTGGGCCAGATGCTCTCGGATGCCGGCTACGACGCAAGCTATTCGCTCAAGCCAAAGTCCCTTATCGCGCCGCCCGGCTGGGACGAGGCGCTCGCATACAACTTCCCTAAGCTTGAGATAAAAAAACCGGCGCTGCTGGATTTTGGCGCAGCAGGGAAGGGCTATCTGGTCGACATCATTGCACAGATCATCGAGGATGCGGGCGTGGAATCGTTCTCGGTGAATGCAGGCGGCGACATCTGCGTGCGCGACAAAAAGGGCGTGCCAATGCGCATAGGGCTCGAACACCCGGAGGACACGGCGCTTGCGATAGGGGTCGCCGAGATCAGCAATCAGAGCATCTGCGGCTCGGCCGGCAACCGCCGCGCGTGGGGAGAGTATCACCACATTATGAATCCGCACACGCTCGCATCGGTGCGCGCGGTATCGGCGGTGTGGGTGGTGGCGCAGACGACCATGCTCGCCGATGCGCTCGCAACGTGCCTCTTTTTCGTAACTCCATTCACGCTCTCTTCGCGTTATGCGTTTCAGTATCTTATGATGTATAGCGACTCCTCGGTCGAGCGCTCGGCGCAGTTCCCGGCGGAGCTCTTTACTACCGCATAGCTATGCCCTACATCGACGACTTGTTAAATAAGATAACCATGTACCGGCTCCTCTTGTGGGGGCTTGCGGCTTTGGCCGCGCTCGCTGTGGGGCTCAGCTTTGTCGGCCTGCTCGCCTACGACACGGTCGGGATGCTCATCTCGCTCGCAGTGCTTATCGCGGCATGCTACTTCTCCAACTTCGCCTTCGCATATTTTTTTAAGGCGACGAGGAACATAGAGTCCGCGTACATCACGGCGCTCATCCTCTTTTTTATACTGGCGCCTACGGCGGGCATGAGCGACGTTTGGTGGACGCTTGCAGCCGGCGTTATCGCGATGGGCTCAAAATATATTCTGGCGATCAGGAAGAAGCATGTCTTCAACCCTGCCGCGATCACAGCAGTAATTCTAAGCGTAGCCGGAAGCGGCATGGCCATTTGGTGGATAGCCACGCCGGTGCTCCTGCCTGGGGCGCTGGTGCTCGGGCTCCTTGTCGTGCGCAAGCTGCGCCGCTTCGATCTTTTCTGGAGCTTTATCATCACGATTATCGTCGCGACGGTCGCGTACGCGCTCTACACGGGCACTCCAGTCTGGAACTCGCTTCTAGAGCGTACGACTTCCTGGCCGTTTGTATTTTTTGCGACGATCATGCTCACCGAGCCGCTTACAACGCCGCCCGGGCGCCTGCTGCGCGTGCTCTATGGCGTCATCGTGGCGCTCTTGTGCTCCGTCTCATTCCATATCGGTGCCCTGTACTCCACGCCCGCGCTTGCGCTCGTGCTGGGGAACATCTTCAGCTATATCGTGAGCCCCAAGCAGCGGCTCGCGCTGCGATTCGTCTCAAGAAAACAGCTCTCGGCGAACGTGTACGAATTCGCGTTCGAGCCGAGCGCACGGCTCGCGTTCATACCGGGGCAATACATGGAATGGACGCTCCCGCACCAGAAGCCCGACAGCCGCGGCAACCGGCGCTACTTCACTATTGCATCGGCGCCGGGACAGGAGCACATTAAGCTTGGAGTACGCACGGCGCCAAGCTCCAGCAGTTTTAAAAAGGCGCTGATGCGGCTTGATGAGGGCTCGATGCTGAGCGCCACATCGCTCGCCGGGGATTTTACCTTGCCGCACGATATAACCAAGCCGCTCGTTTTTATCGCGGGCGGAGTCGGGATCACGCCTTTTGCGAGCATGCTGCGAGACGTCATCGCGCGCGCAGAGCGCCGCGACATCGTGCTCATCTACGCGGCGTCCTCGCAGGAGGACTTCGCCTACACCGATTTGCTCAAGGAGGCCGAGGATAGGGTGGGGCTCAAGGTGTTACGCACGACCGGTTTTATCACTAGAGAGATGATCGAGCGTGACGTGCCCCGCTGGCAAGGGCGCGTATTTTATCTCTCGGGCCCCAACGCGATGGTCCGCACGTATCGCAAGCTGCTTATCGGACTTTCGGTGCCGCGGCTCAATATCAAAACGGACTACTTCCCGGGCTTCTGAGGGGGTGAAATAAAGCCGCTTCCGTGGTTGTATTAGTGGGTACGGGAGCATGCTATCGCCTTTTTTAATAGTTACATCGCTTATGAGTACAATAAAAAGTGTCGGACAACTCGGGATAGTGGGACGCGTAGGCGGCTGGTTTTCAGCTGTAAAGACATACACTTTTGCGCATAAATTCGTGAGCATTATTGCGCTCCTGGTTATACTCGGCGGCGGCTGGTGGATGTATGCGAAGGCGACTGCTCCAGGCACCGAGACGCGCTATACGCTCGGCACAGTGTCGACAAGCACCATCATTTCAACTGTTTCCGAGAGCGGACAAATTTCCTCCTCGGACTCCGTTGATATAAAGGCGAAGGTCTCAGGAGAAATAACGTGGATCGGCGTGCACGAGGGACAAACCGTGCGCGCGGGGCAGGCGCTGATGACTATCGACAATACCGACGCCAAACAGGCGGTCGTACAGTCGCAGCAGACGCTCGCGGCGGACGAGCTCCAGTACCAAAAAGACTCCGCGCAGGCTCCCGCCGATTACCAGAAAGACGTTCAAGCGCTCGCGACCGCCAAGGATGATCTGTCCACCTCGTACAACGACACCTTCAACGACCTCTCGGGCACCTATCTCGACTTGCCCGATGTCGTGAGTGGAGCGAATAACGCGCTCTACGGGTACGACTTCGACACGAGCAAGGGCCAGTGGAACATGGACTTTCTCGCCAACCTCTTTATAAACCAGAGCACCATAAACTCCAGCAGCGTTACTTCTTTTCAGGCATCCGCCAAGACCGACTACGCGACAGCCAAGTCTCAATACGACGCGGCGGTTACTGCCTACAAGACAACAACGCGCACATCGACCAATGACCAGATCGACACGCTGCTTTCGCAATCGATCACTATGACCACCGCCGTGGCGCAGGCGCTCCAGACAGAGCTTAACTTCTATGGAGCAGTGTCCGACCTGGCCTCGACCTACAAAATAAACCTGCCTTCGAAGTTCACCACGCTGCAATCGACCGCACGCACTAACCTCGCAACCGTCAACGGCGATATATCTACACTTCTCAGCGACAAAAAAACGCTTGATTCCGCCAAGCAGGCGATCACCAACGACCAGCAGACCATCACACTCGACCAGGTAGGCAACACCGACGGCACTAATCCTATAAGCCTCCAGATATCGGCGAACAACATCGAGAAAGAAAAGACCAATCTTGCGAATCTGCAGGAGGCGCTGGCGGACTATACGGTGGTCGCGCCGTTTGCGGGCACAATATCTGCGGTGGACGTGAAGGTCGGCGACACCTCAAGCGCGGCGGTCGCGACTATCATTACCAACCAGCAGATAGTCGATCTCAGTGTCAACGAAGTCGATGCCACCAAGATAGCGGTCGGACAGAAGGCGACGCTCACCTTTGATGCGATAGACGGGCTTACGCTCACCGGCACTGTGGCGCAGGTAGACACCGTCGGCACGGTGAGCCAAGGCGTCGTCAGCTACACCGTCGAGATTACGCTCGATACGCAAGACAGTCGTATCAAGCCGGGCATGACAGTCAATGCCACTATCCAAAGCGCTGTTCACCAAAGCGTGCTTGTCGTCCCTTCGACTGCAGTCAAAACGACCAACGGCGTAAGTTATGTGCAGGTATTCAATCCGCCGCTCCCCGACACCGGAGGTACTGCAGGCGTTACTTCCAGTGTCCCCCCTACGCAGGTGCTCGTGACAACCGGTATCTCGGACGACACCAACATCGAAATACTCTCGGGACTTACTGCGGGCGAGCAGATAGTTACGAAAACAACAACCGGCACCGCGACCGCCGCTACGCGCGCTCCCACGGCTACGACCGGGGCCGCAGGTGCAACAAGAGGCGGTAATGCCGGGTTCGGAGGTGGAGCGGCTATCAGGCTCTAGCTGATCTGGCTGAAATCAAATGATAGATATCAAAGATATAACCAAGACATACGGCTCGGGCGATACGGCATTTCAGGCGCTCAAGGGAGTTTCGTTCACAATCGAGGACGGCGAGTTTGTTGCGATCATGGGCCCTTCCGGCTCGGGTAAGTCGACCCTTATGCATATCTTGGGTTGCCTTGATACGCCAACCTCTGGTACCTATCACTTGGACGGCAAGGACGTCTCCAAAATGAGCGACGAGCAGCTGGCCGAGATTCGCAAGGATAAAATCGGCTTCGTATTTCAGTCGTTCAACCTGCTGCCGCGCACAACGGTGCTGCGCAACGTGATGCTGCCGCTTATTTATGCGGGTGTAAACGAGCACGAGCGCGAAAAACGCGCAAAGGAGTCACTGCTATCGGCTGGCATGGTTGAGTCGCACTTTTTGCACAAGAGCAACGAACTTTCCGGCGGGCAGATACAGCGCGTGGCGATTGCTCGCGCGCTCGTTAACGACCCCTCGCTGGTGCTGGCCGACGAACCGACCGGCAACCTCGACACCAAAACCGGGGAGATAGTGCTCGGCACATTTCAAAAATTAAATAAAGAGCATGGCCGCACTATTGTGCTCATCACTCACGAGCCGGACGTGGCCGAGCATGCCAAGCGCATCATTACACTCCGCGACGGCATGATTGTCTCGGACAAGAAGCACCAGCAGAAGATAGCGCACCTGCATCACGAAGCACAAACGTCATGAAATTAAAAGACACGCTCGAAGAAACATATGTGGCGCTCTCAGCCAACAAAACCCGCTCGGGGCTCACCATGCTCGGTATCGTCATCGGCATCTCGTCGGTCATTGCGCTGGTGTCGATCGGTCAGGGTGCGGCCTCCGGCATCACCTCAAGCGTCCAGTCGCTCGGCTCCAACCTGCTGCAGATAAGCCCTGGTGCGCAGCGCAGCGCGGGCGGCTTTGGTGTTTCGACCGGCCGCGGCAACGCCGAGACGCTGACCCAGGCCGACGCGGATGCCATCGCCTCGCAGGTAGAAAATGCACAAGCGGTAGTAAGCGAGGTGTCGGGCCGCTACCAGGTCACCGCCAAGGGTACTAACACCAACACAACTGTCGACGGTGTTTCTCCGGACTACGCGACCGTGCGCAATGTTTCGATCGACCAGGGGACGTTCATTACCGACACGCAGAATTCTTCCTACGCCAAGGTAGCCGTTATCGGCCCGACCACTATGACCGACCTCTTCGGTGCGGATGAGCAGGCTGCCGACGCGGTCGGCCAGACCATCCGCATCAAGAGCATGGAATTTAAAATAATCGGCGTTACCGTGAGCAAGGGCAGCAGCGGCTTCAACAATCAGGACGACATGATCTACATTCCCACGTTAAGCGCGCAGCGCTTCCTCTCCGGCAACAAGTATCTCACAACCATTGACGTGCAGGCGGCAAGCTCTGACTCGATGACGCAAGTCGAGGACGATATCAACACTCTCCTGCTCGCACGGCACAATATCAGCGACCCGACCAAGGCTGACTTCAGCGTGCTGAACCAGGCCGACCTCCTGTCCTCAGTGTCGAGCATCAGCTCGACGCTGACTCTGCTCCTGGGCGCCATCGCGGGTATCAGCCTCCTGGTAGGCGGCATCGGCATCATGAACATGATGCTCACCACGGTGACCGAGCGCACGCGGGAGATAGGCCTGCGCAAGGCGATAGGGGCCAAGCGCGCCGACATCAGCCGGCAGTTTCTTGTCGAGGCCATGACGCTCACCGTTATCGGCGGCGTGGTGGGTATTGCGCTCGGCGCGGGGATATCGCTGGGCGTCAATTATACGGGGCTCGTCACCACGAGTATCTCGCTCGAGGCTGTAGCGCTCGCCTTTGGTGTCTCGGCGGTGATCGGTATCGTCTTTGGATGGTATCCGGCAAGGCGCGCGGCAGGTCTTAACACGATCGAGGCGCTCAGGTACGAATAAATT
>CAZLHN010000010.1:1917-13580 GCA_964559665.1 uncultured Candidatus Saccharibacteria bacterium | reverse complement strand
TACCTCGAGCACGAGCCACTGAGGGTACCGCCCCGGGAGCAGCCATACCAAAAGACCATCGAACAGGTTCTCGATCCAGCGCAGCGGATTGCTCCATGCGTTGGGCTGGCCGAGGATAGTGAGCGGCAGGCCTATCTCGCTGTTAAAACTCTTTTCGCTTTTGCGAGCGTACGCATCCGCCGCCGTGACAAGATATATCGCGTCTTTGGTGGATGTCTTGCCGACGCTGCCGGTCACGGCGATGATGCGCGGGCGGTATTTGCGCAGCACGAGACGCGCCTCCAGGTTGAGCAAGCGGGCGACAATAGTTTTAAAGAATGAACGCATAGGGTATGGGCGTTAGCGGTCGGGAGCGACGTTGTAATAGTTTAGGAGAAACTTCGTGAGCGAGAAGAATGGCTGCGCCCACGTCTGCGATGCGTATGGTGCGCCCTTTGGGTCGACGGCAAAAAGAAATACGATGAACCTTGCGTTATAGGACGGAAAGTAGCCGAAGAAGCTGTGCAGGAACCTGTCGCTATAGTAGCCGCCGCCCGCCGGGTTTGCAATCTGGGCGGTACCCGTCTTGGCTGCCACGGAATAGTGCTCGAGCTTGATGTCGCCGTTGGCGAGCGCAGTGTCGACCACCGTCGTGAGCATGCGCGTAACGTCGGTGACCGTCTGGGGCTTGAGCACCTGCTCCCCGTCGCCCCAGGTAAGCGTCCGCTCGACCCCCGTGTCGTAGCGTATGGCGGTGGCAAGATGCGGCGTGACGAGCTTGCCGCCGTTGGCAAGTACGGCAAGCGCGCGCACGGTTTCGATGGGGCTGATTGCGATACCCTGGCCGAAGGATGCGGTATCAAACTCGACCTGCCTATCGTCATTGGCAATGTTATCCACGAGCCCGTGCACCTCGCCCGGCAGGTCTATGCCCGTTTCCGTGCCCAGGTCATAATGATTCAAAAAATAATCGCGCATGACGCTCGGCCCCATCTGCGTCGCGATAAACGAGGCGCCGACGTTGAGTGATTGTGAGAGTATCTGCTGCATGGGTATCACGCCGCGTGCAACGCCGTCGTAGTTGCAGATCTTTTTGGTGTCGACGGTGATGCAGCCGGTGTCGTTGTAGGTCGTGGTCGGCGTAATGGCGCCCGAGTCGATGCCGGCGGCCATCGTGAGCGGCTTCAATATCGAGCCCATCTCGAACACGTTTTCCACAAGCGGATTGGCGTAAATGAGCGGGTCCGTCTGCGTATTAAAAGAATTGAGGTCGAAGGTGGGCGCGACCGCCATCGCATATATCTCTCCCGTCTGCGGGTCCATGATGACGCCGCCGGAGAGTTGCGGATGCCAAGTATCGTCATAGCCCGCAAGCGTGCGCTCGAGCTCCCCTTGCACCGCAGGCTCTATCGAGGTGATGACGCTCCCCGTCTGCGGCTCGCCGCTGAGCACCGATTGCGCTTTGCCGAACAGCTCGACGAAAAAGTTCGTGTACAGATCGTCGTCGGTGCGCGCAAGCGTCTGATCGTAATAGCGCTCGAGCCCGTAGCGGCCCTTCTGCGTGTTGTCGTTGTTGTAAGCGACAAAGCCGAGCTCCTGTGCCGCGAGCGAGCCGCCCGGATAGACGCGCTTGTATTCGCTGGTGGTGCCCACCTGGTCCATCAACGCCGCAGTCCACGGATTGCCGTCCTTATCGGTAAAGTAGATCTCGTTGCGGTCGAGCAGCGGCGAGGTCTGCGGAGTCAATTGCGCCTGCGCGCGTTCCTCGTACATGCTCCCGTTCATGATCTGGAGCACGTACAGACGCCCGACGATGACGCAGGCAGCCAATGCGCACAGGAGTGTCAGTACCCGTATGCGCCCAACAAAACGGTTCGCCATGATTTAGCGCGAGACGTAACCGAGCGCCTTTGACGGAGCATCGGCAAAGACGGTAGTAACTTGTTTTGGAATCTCGAGACCCATCGCTTCAGCCTGCTCGACCGTGAGGTCGCTCGTCTCCCTCAGATATTGCTCCTCCAACTGGCTTACTTTCGAAGTAAGATCGCTCACCTGGTGCTCGGCCGAGGCACGCTTGGCCGTATTGGCGACCGCCTCAAGCAGGAAGAACCCGTAGAAAAACATCGCGAGCACGACAACCCCGGACAATATGACAATCGCTCGGTGGACGATCGGAGTGTATGTAAGCGCGATGGTTCTCATAAAATTATTTGAGTTTTTCAATGACACGGAGTTTGGCGCTGCGGCTCGGCGCATTTTGGAGTACCTCTTCGCGCGAGGCGATGAGGGGCTTTTTAACGACGAGCTTGCCTCCATCCTCGGCAAGAGAGGCAAAGAGCCGCTTTACTGCACGGTCCTCAATACTATGGAACGTGATGACGGCGATGCGGCCGCCCGGCGCGAGATGCTCCCATGCGGCCATAATGCCGCTTTGGATGCTGCCGAGCTCGTCGTTGGTGGCGATGCGCAGCGCCTGGAAGGTGCGCGTCGCTGGATTTATGCGGCCGTGTCGGTAGGATGCGGGCACCGCGTCGCGGATTATCTCGACCAGCTCGAGCGTTGTTTCGATAGGTTGTATTTCGCGGCGTGTCACAATCGCTTTGGCGATGGCTCGCGAGTAGCGTTCCTCGCCATAGCCATACAAGGCGTCCGCGATCACGCTTTCCTCCCATGTATTGAGGATTTCCTGCGCGGTAAAGCCCGATGCGGGCGTCTTGCCGTAGCTCATATTGAGCGCTTCGTCATGCATAAATGAGAATCCCTTCCCCGCGGCAAGCTGGGTCATATTCCAGCCGAGATCAAAGAGTGCTTTGTTGATTGCTGTCACTTTCTCTTTTTTCAAAACGTGCGCGAGGTCGCGAAAGTTGGCCTCTACAACAAGAGCCCGTTCGCCGAAGCGCTTGAGCCGCGTCTGCGTTGCGGCAACGGCCGCCTCGTCGGCGTCGAGCGCCAAAAGTTGTATCGGTGCCGCGGCAAGAAGCGCCTCGGAGTGGCCGCCCATGCCAGCTGTGGCGTCTACGACAAAGTCGCCCTTTTTGGGCTCGAGCATATCGATGACAAGCCCCGTCATCACGCTGACGTGCTCTCGAGGAGCGGCTACTGACACTGGCTTCCGCTCATGCAAGGTACCATCCTCCTCTCGACGGAGATGATGCTGTGCACGAGCAGAAGTCAAAGTCTGAGCCATATCTTTATTTCAAAAACCTTACAGTATCCCTAAGTCTCCGAGCGTCTGCGCCATGCCCTCGGCGCTCTTCTCTATCCTGCGCTTGTACTCCTCCCAGGTCTTGTCGTTCCAGATCTCGACCCGGTCTGAGACTCCGGCCAAGACCACTCTCGAGCGCAGATCCGCAAACTCCTTGAGAAAGTCCGGAATGAGGATGCGCCCTGCGCCGTCCACCTCGCTCTCGCTTGCCCCCGCGAGAATGAATCTGCTGATGCCGCGCGTGTCTGCCTGGCCGAACGGGAGCTGCTGCAACTTCCCCGCGATGCCGCTCCATGTCGCCAAGGGAAACATAAAGAGGCATTGGTCGAGCCCGCGCGTAATGACTACCTTGCGACCAACAACCTTGCGGAACTTGGTAGGAAGCGAGAGGCGCTTTTTTGAATCCAGAGTGTGTAAGTATTCGCCGATCAACATAATCCCACTTTATCCCACTACATTGCAGTATACAACCACTCTACCCCACCCAAGCCCAGTTATACACACATTTGGACACGGTTTTTCGGCTTTTGGTTGAGCCGTTTAGAGAGCATTGACAAAATAGATTGTAGGGTGTATAATATATATCGAATAGTTGGGGCATTGAAATAACGGGGAGGTGGTCAAAGGATCCGTCAACAAAGGATACTTTCCATGACCACCCATACTAAGAAACGTGTTGCTCTGCTTTCTCTTATCGCGTTCATTGTCGGCATCGGCATCGTAGCCGTGGCCGTCCAGATCGGAGAGCAGATGCAGAAGCTGCCGCCGTTCGACAAGATGGGTATGCTCATCGAAATCGAAAGCAACAGCTAATAAAAAGGGCGCCGCGGACACTTCGTCTGCGTCGCCCTTTCCTAATTTATACTTCTATTCGCTCGCTTCTTTGAGCCTTTTTAGCACGAAGTCTTTCGGGAGCGCGGCTAAGAACCAGCCCGCTTGCGGACCACTCTCTTTTGCAAGGAAGATAGTATACAGCGCGGTAAAGAACTCGCGCGGCGGGATACTGATCGCGGGCCGCACCGGTATCGAGCGCACGAGCATATGCATCCCCTCGCCCGTAGGCGGATACTCCATCTCGAGGTCCTTGAGGAGCGTATGGAGCGCCTTTTTTTGTATGGCGCTTAACCCCGCAGCCATGGGCGGGAGCGTATCCTGCATTTTAAAGACGAACTTCTCGGGTGCGTATGCGTCGAGCCAGCGCTTGGCGTACGTCGCGCGCTCCTCGAGCTCTTTTTTATCGGCGTCATTGAGTGCACTCCCCTTTAAATGCGCGACTTCCTCCCCTAGATTGAGATGCGGCATCTGGACAATAAACGCAACTTGAGAAAACCGTGGCATATACGCAGCTGGCGGAATAGCGCCTGCATGGATAAGTTTGAAAAGCCGCGCATAATCGTCTTCTGCGCCCGCATAATAGCCCTCGGCGAGTTTGTCGTATTGGTCGTACAGAGTGGGCATCGTGTCCCCCTCGGGGTCAAAGTTCACTTGCTGGTTGATATCTTTGCCGAGGAGGGCCAAACGGAATATTTTGGACGGCAGAAGATCGGCGACCTCGCGCGCCGAGTTACCCCGCCCTTTTGAGGAAGACATTTTTTGACCCCCGACCAGAAAGAATTCGTACGGTATATCGAACGGAGGCTCGTGTTTGAACACCTCGCGCGAAATGTGGTTGGCCACGTCGCGCGAGCCGCCTTTGGTCGAGTGGTCCTTGCCGCCGCCCTCGACCATCACGCCGTTTACCTTCCATTTTGCGGCCCACTCTACCTTCCAGGGCAGTTTGCCATTACCGCCAAAAGGAGAAATACGGTCTTCATAGCCGCAGCCATGCGTATAATCAGTCTTATTCTTCTCGCAGATCATCGCGACCGTGTCGCCGTCAAAATCGGAGGCCACAGTTGTCGCTATCTTTTTGCAATTGGGGCACACGACCTGGAGCGGAAGCCAGTCGCCCTCCTTGGTGGAGCCCGATACTTCCTTATATATAGAGCGGATGGTGTCGGCGGCCATGAGCGCTTCGCGTATTACGCCGTCCATTTTGCCCAACAGATACAACTCGCTGCCCCAATAGTATTCGGGAGCAAAGCCCGCGTGATCGATAGCGCTTTTGAAGTCGTTGGCGTAGTACTCGGCAAAGTTCTTGGCAGTAGAGTCCGGCGAAGGTACGTCGCGCAAAAGCATGCCGAGATATTTTGAGAATTCTTCTTGATCGAGCGAGGGCGGCACCGAATCCATGACGTCGAAGTCGTTGAGCTCGAAGCGGAAAATGTTGGGCACTTTGGCATCCGAGAGCGCCTCCGCTACCGCGCCGTGGATAGCCACGCCGCGCATGCTCCCCACGTGCACGCGGCCAGAGAGCGTCTTTTCATCCCGTATTAAAAGGCTTGTGCCACCCTTAATATCCCCGCCATAGCGGCGAGCTATCTCCTCGGAAATCCGATCTGCCCAAAACATAAGGCGAGTATAGCAGAAAAAAGCCCCGTTTTCGCGGGGCCTTTTTCTTTTACTCTACCTTCAATATTTTGAACTTTTGGGTTCCACGCGGGGTGTGGAAGGAGAACTCGTCTCCTTTCTTTTTGCCCATGAGCGCCGCTCCAAGCGGCGAGTGGTAGGAGATTTTGCCCTCGAACATATTTGTCTCCTCTGCGCCGACGATGGTATACGTGCGCTTGTCCTCGCCGGCCGCTTTGACGGTCGATTGCACGATAACGGTCGCGCCCATGCCGACGACGTCGCTCTTCTGGCCCTCGACTATTTTTGCGTTCTTGAGAATTGACTCGAGCTTGCTGATGCGCTCCTCGACCGCGCCCTGCATCTCGCGGGCCTCCTGATACTCGGCGTTCTCCGAAAGATCGCCCAACGAGCGCGCGTACTCGAGCTGCTCGGCTATCTCGCGGCGGCGCGTGGTGCGCAGCGCGTCGAGCTCTTTTGTAAGCTCCTCGAACTTTTCCTGCGAAAGTAGTTCTTCAGTCATAGTTGCGAAGCAAGTATATACGCAAACGGGGTCTTGTCAAGAAGGAGTTTTGCTTTTGTCGCTCTATTACTGCAGATATTGCGGGTCATTCTGGTTGAGCCAGTCAAAGAAGGCCCGCGCTGCGGCCGAGGCGCCGATAAGCGTGCCCGCAGGCCCGCGCTCGAGCACGATCGCGTACGCATAGCGCGGATGCTCGTACGGGAAGAAGCCCACCATCCACGAGTTGAGGTATTCGTTGTGCGCGCCCACCTGCGCGGTGCCCGTTTTTGCCGCGATGTCGACATAAGGAACATTAACGGCTGTTGCAATCCCGTCCGTAACGCCCAGACGCATTCCCTCTTTTGCGACGTCGAGTGAGTGGGCGGGCAGCGGCAGTGTCGTGCCTGCGGGCGTGGAGCTTGCAAGCAAGGCCGGCGTGAGCAGCGTGCCGCCGTTGGCGAGCGCCGCGACCGCGCGCACCATTTGGAGCGGTGTTACCTGCACGCCATACTGCCCTATCGCCGTGTGATAGGTATCGCCGACGCGCCATGTCGGATCATCGGGGAAGTTCGCGGCCTTCCATGCGGGCGTGGGAATGGTGCCTGTCGGCTCGTCAAAGCCTGCGAGGCCCGTGGGCTCGCCGAGCCCAAAGAGGCGGAAGTATTTGTCGAGATTATTGATGCCGAGCCCCGGCTGGTCCTCAAAGCCGCCTCCGACTTCGTAAAAATACACGTCCGACGAGACGGCTATCGCATGGCGGATATCTATCCAGCCCTGCGGGCGCCAATCCTTGAAGACGCTTGGGAGCTTGGGGTCGTAGGGGTTCGGGATGCTGATGGAGCCGGTCGAGAGTATCTGCTTGTTCTCATCTATCACGCCCTCGGTAAGCGCCGCGACGGCAACGAACGGCTTGACGATGGAGCCCGGCGCGTAGAGGCCGTCCACAGCGCGATCAAGGAACGGCTGGCGCGGGTCGCTATTGAGCGCGGCCAGCTCGGTCGAGCTTCCGCTTGAAAGCGCCTGCATCGAATACTCGGGAAAGCTCGTGAGCGCCAATAGCTCCCCGGTCTGTACGTCCATAATGACGCCCGAGCCGCCCTGGAAGCCCGATTGTTGAGCATATTTTGCTATCGAGTCATACAGACCCTGGTTTACATCGGCGTCTATCGAAAGCGTTACTTCCTGGCCCGGCTCCGGAGCCACTTTTACGCTCTGCGAGACTACGGCCCCGGTAGCGTCCGTCTCAGTAAGCACGGTACCGTTTTGCCCCGCCAGTATGTTATTGAGCGAGTGCTCGACACCGTCGATGCCCGTATATGCGGTACTGTAATAAAAACCGGATGAGTCCTTGGCCGGCGGCTTTACGTAGCCGATAACGTGCGCAAGCCCCCGGAAGGCGGCGTAGGTGCGCTGCGCAAAATCGTCAGTGGCTGATGTTCGTGTATTGTAAGCAAGATTGCGGCCGGTCCTGTCGGCGATAATGCCACGATCGGCAAAGAGCACCTGTTCGGCGAGCTGGTTCTCGGCGGCCTGCTTGGCATACGCCGTGCCGTTTAGAAATTGCAGATCGGCCGCGCGGCCGGCGTACACAAGCATCAAAAGCACGACGAGTCCGCCGGCGAACAATAGCGAGCGATACCCTATCGGTTGCTCGATGCGCCCCTCGAAGCGATCGGTATTGAAGTGCGGCAGGTTTGACGAGTCGATCAGTATTTCGTCCGGCTGTATTTCGCTCGAAAGCCGGCCTTTTCTCTTCCCCAGAATGCTCCACATGCGGGGCATTGTATCACTTTAGAGTGTCTCTTGCGTCGAGGAATTCATGAAGTATCGCAATCCAAAGCGTCGCGCCCCTGAAGCGACGATAGCCAGCAGCGTAAAAGGGATATATAGGAAATGGAGCATGCCAAACGGAGCGCCGTTAGCGAGATCGAGCAGGAGCCCGATCATGATGGCGACGATCCAATGCCCGGTGAGCGCAGCGAGCAAAATGCCGAGCGCCTCGAGCGGCCAAAATTGAACCAAAAACCCGCCGGTGGCGAGCGCAAACGAGACGGCGAGTATCCAACGCTGTATGGTCATGGTTTTTATTATACCGCCGGCTTGCGCACTTCGACATCCGGCAGCGTTAAAGGATCGACCGGCAGCTGCATATAAATGGTTTTGAAGGACTCCTGCGCGTTGCTCTCTATATAGGTCACGCGCGCGATAAACTCCGGCATGATGCCGGGAAACTCCACCTCGTCGCCTACGGAAACATCCGTACCTGCGGGAACCTGCGCTGTCATGCTCCCCGCGCCCTGGCCGGTGACTGAAATCGGAGTGCTTTGGCGCGTGCTGCTGCCTATGAGCGCGGCGTCGTAGGTCTGCCCCGGCGAAGAGTATAAAAGCGCGCGCGAGGTCGTCGGGTAGACCTGCACAATAGTGCCGATGTAGACCGAACCGCCGGCCGAGACAAGGTCGCCCACTGCGACGCCGCTCTGCGAGCCGACGTCGAGCATCAGCGTGTCGTACGGCGATGCAGGCGGATGCGAGAGAACCGCAGCAAGGGTCGAAGATGTCTGCACGGATCGATTGAGGCGCCCTTTCAGGGCAATGTTTTCGGCATACAGCCTGTTGCGGTCGAGCACCGCTATGCTCGAGGACGCGAGCTCGAGCCGCAGGCGGTCATTTTCTGCCACGAGCGCCTCCTTTGAGGCAAATCCGCCAAATATATCCCCCGCCGAGACAGCCGCTGAGTTGCGCACCGACGACAAGGGCCCGAGCACCCTCCATAGCAATCCTGCGATCGGCTCGCGCCACAGGAGTAAAATGATAAGCAATACCAGGAACGCCCCGCCGCCGACCGCGAGTCTCAACCGCGCGCCCTGTCCGCGTCGCCGGTTAGGAGATATCGTCGTCATATTCAAGGAAGATATCGCGATATGCGTCCAGGTTTTCCAATATCACGCCGGTGCCACGCGCGACTGCAGTGAGGGGGTCGTCCGATATGATAATGGGTACCTTGAGCCACTGCGCTAAAAGCACGTCGAGTCCCTTGATAAGCGCGCCGCCGCCAACCAGCACGATGCCCGAGCGCATGATGTCGGACAATATCTCCGGCGGCGTCGTCTCGAGTACCTCGCGGATGGACTCCACGAGCGTGTCCACCGATTGCGATATCGCCTCGCGGATATCAGAGTCGGTCAGCACTATCTCGCGCGGTAAACCAGTGATGAGATCCCGCCCGCGCACCACTGCCTCGAGATGCCCGCCGCCCTCGACAACCGAGCCGATCGCCATCTTGACGCTTTCCGCCGTTTTTTCGCCGATGAGTATCTTAAATTCGCTGCGTACATGCGCGATGATATCGTTGTCGAGCTTGACCCCTGCGATGCGCAGGTTTTTGGATTGCACCAGGCCGCCGAGCGAGAGCACCGCGATGTCGGACGTGCCGCCGCCGATGTCGACAAGCATGGTGCCTATCGCCTCTTTTGTCGGCAGCCGTATGCCCAGCGCCGCGAGCATCGGCTCCTCAACGATATGCACTTCCCGCGCGCCTGCATTGTGCGCGGCGTCCTTGACCGCACGTATCTCCACGTTGGTGATGCCCGAGGGCACGCCGATGACGACGCGCGGCCCGAGCAGTTTGCGCGAGTAGCCCTGCGCGCGATTGATGAGGTAGGCGAGCATCTCCTCGGTCGCCTCGAAGTCTGACACCACGCCGTCCACAAGCGGGCGCACGGCCATGAGGTGCCCCGGCGTGCGACCGAGCATCGCCTTGGCCGCCGTTCCCACTGCTACTACTTGTCCGGTCTTCTGATTAACCGCTACGACCGAGGGCTCGTTGACGACGATGCCTTTGCCGCGCAGATACACGAGCGTATTGGCGGTACCCAGGTCGATGCCGATGTCATTGGATAAAAAAGAATTGATGCGATTCCGGAGATTGTTAAGCATGGGTCAGAGTTTTGACGATGTCGGAAATGCTGCAATGCTGGGTCTTCCCTGTAGCGCGGTCCACACACTCGAACTTGCCGGCGGCAAGCGTCTTTTCGGACACCACGACGCGCAAGGGGATACCAATCAGATCGGAATCGGCGAATTTCTCGCCGGCGCGGGCATCACGATCGTCCCACAGCACCTCGACGCCAGCTTGAGTGAGCTCGCGATATACTTCCGCCGCCTCTTTTTGCACGTCTTCGTTGCCGTTTGAGAGCTCTATAAGATGCACGCGGAACGGTGCCACGGCTTCGGGCCATACAATCCCCTTGCCGTCGGCGAGCGTCTCGACGATCGTGCCCATGAGCCGCGCGGGTCCGATGCCATAACAACCCATGATGACCGGCTTCCCTTCCCCATTTTCATCTTTGAACTTAAGAGAAAGAGCGTCCGAGAAACGCGTACCAAGTGAGAAAATGTTTCCTACTTCGATCGCTTTTTTCTCAACTAATTCATCGCGCTTAACACCAAGATCTTTAAGTACCGAATCTTCAAGTACCTCCTTATTCACCGCTATGCGCTTGCCCTCATGTACATAAATGACGTCCTCGCCAGCATCACACACTGTCTGGTATTCGTGACTATATTTCGAAAATGCGCCACCCGAAGCAAACGTTCTGTAGGTCTGCTCTCCAATTCCGACGCGCTCATAGACCCGGGTATAGGCTGCAGCGATCTTTTCATAGACTGTCTGATGCTCGTCTGTGTCGCGTGCGAAGGAGTACATATCCTTCATGATGAACTCGCGCGTACGCATGATGCCTGATTTTGCTCGTGTCTCATTACGGAATTTATTTTGGAACTGATATGCAGCGAAGGGCAGATCTCGATACGAAGAGACAAACTGCTCCATCATATTTGTAAAGGGCTCTTCATGAGTCCAGCCGAGACCTATCTCTTTTCCGCGGCTTCCATCACCTTCCGATTCTTTTTTCAAGTTTGTCTTAAACCAGACATCTACAGCATCGTCACTCCATCTACCCGTGATTTCCCAAAGTTCTTTTCTTTGTAGAGAGCTCATCAAAACTTCCTGTCCGCCGGTTGCATCCATTTCTTGACGGATAATATTTTGTATATTATTTAATACGCGCAAACCAAGCGGCAAGTAGTCGTACACACCCGCCATCTCTTTATTAATATAGCCCGCGCGGATGAGGAGCTGCGCGTTCTTGGAGACCTCGTCCTTGGGGGCCTCGCGGCGCGTCTTTGTAAAAAGCTGAGACTGGCGCATATGGAAGCCATTGTACGGGTAAATACAGAAGGAGGCAAAAACGAACGGCCGCCGGGCCTATTTGCTTTAGCTATAAAGATGTGGTATCTTGCTTGCCGGCATACCAAGGGAGACAGATCATGCCAGAGACGGTGCCCTGCCCCTACTGCGGGGTTCAAGTTCCGATCGGCGAGCAATGCAACGCGAGCCAGGCACGTGACTGCAACAATATGGCCGGCACGAGCGCGCCAACCGAACGGCAGTTCGAACAAAGCTCGTTCGTCCACGACGAGGACGACGAGGAGTAACTCTAAGCGCCGTCGCGAGCCTGGGGCTCGCGA
>CAZLHN010000010.1:0-1907 GCA_964559665.1 uncultured Candidatus Saccharibacteria bacterium | reverse complement strand
CTATTGCGCCGGCCCTCGCGCCCAAACCCACCGCTATTTCCAAAAACGTGGTTTCGCCCCCGCGGGGCCCGCGGTGTATTAACTCTCCGGGCGGGCGGGGCCGGGGGGCGCGCCACGGCGCTTTTTCCTATCCGATAAGCCGCGCGATGTCGTGGTAGGACACCACAAGCATCAATAAAATAAGCAGCGCGAAGCCGCCGATCGTGACGGCGGTCGTAACTCTCGGCGATATCGGCCTGCGGATGACACCTTCAATAATAATGATGAGCAGCCGGCCGCCATCAAGCCCCGGTATCGGCAGTATATTAATGAGCGCGAGGTTAACCGAAATAAGCGCAGTCAGGACCACCGCGGCGGAAAATCCGTTTTGCACCGCCTGCGCGCCGATGCCGGCGATGCCGATTGGACCAGCAACAGTACTAAAATCCGCTTTGCCCCGCACTATCTCCCAGAAGAATGCGCCGAGCCCCTGCGCGGTGGAGAGGGTCATGTGGTATGCGAGTATCGCGCCCTCAGCAAGCGCCAGCGGCGGCGATAGCCGGAGCACTCCGACATCATCCAATTGCACGCCGATAGCTTTGCGACCGTCTATCACTCCTGCTACCGGTTTGGCAAGAAAAGTTTTTTCTTCTCCGCCGCGCACGACTGTAAGCACGACGCTTTCGTCACCGTGGTCGGCGATAAAAGCGCGCACCACGTCCGCCTGCTCGCTGGTATTGAGCGTGCGCACATCAAGCTTTGCCGTGCCGGTCTGAAGCATCTCGATAGTATCCTCGGGCATGATACCCGCCGCCTGTGCCGGCGAGCCGGGCAATACGGCAACCACGGTTACGTGCGCGCCCTGCACAATGCCGAAGCCCTCATGGTCGACGGAGGTCGGAAGCCCAGCCATATAGCCGGCCGAGAGCGCCAGCCAGGCGAATATGAGATTCATCACGATGCCGGCAACGATAACCGCTCCCTGTACAAGCCGGGGCTTGTGGGCAAAACTGCGCGGGTCGGAAGCGCCCTCATTCGCGTCCTCGCCGAATATCTTTACGAACCCGCCGAAAAACAGCAGATTGAGCGAGTAGGTGGTCTCCCCTTTTTTAAAATAGAACACCCGCGGCGGAAAGCCGATGCCGAACTCCTCCACCTTGATGCCGAACAGCTTCGCCACGGAAAAATGCCCGAGCTCGTGCACCAGGATGAGCAGGGCAAGAATAAGAATGAAGAAGAAAAGATACATGAATACTAGCCAGCCATCTCCTTTTCTTTACGCTCGAGCGCATCATCGAACTTCGCGTTGGCGGCGTCGACGCGTTTCTGCATCTCTTCCTTGGCGCGGAACTTGTCGTCCTCGGGCATCGTGCCCTCCTTCTCGCGCTTTTGGATGTCGCTCCACACCTCATCGCGGGCTGTCCTGAGCGACGTCTTTATCTCCTCGACCTTTTCCTTGGCGAGTTTGTTGAGCTGGGTGCGGCGCTCGCTTGTGAGCTCGGGGAAGGATACCCGTACGCCGCGCTCGTCGGCGCCGACCGAGAGACCGAGGTTGGCTTGTATGATCGCTTTCTCTATCTCTTTGGTGTTGCTGGTGTCCCAGGGCGCTATGCGGAGCGTCCGCGCGTCCTCGGTCGAGATGTTGGCGACCTGGCTGATCTGCATGCGCGTACCATAGGATTCAATCATGACGCCGTCCAATATCGCGGGAGTTGCGCGCCCGGTGCGCACTCCGGCGAGCTCTTTGCCGAGCCGCTCGGTAATTTCGGCGATCTTTTTATCAAACGGTTTAAAGTCGTATGCCATATATACAGTGTAGCAAATAATACCGCTTTATAAAAAGAAGTGGCCGCCTCGCACCGGGGGATGCAAGGCGGCCTTTTTGCTGGTACTCCCGGCGAGACGGGGGGCGCTTAACCGAGGAGAGC
>CAZLHN010000009.1:0-13732 GCA_964559665.1 uncultured Candidatus Saccharibacteria bacterium | reverse complement strand
AGAAATTCCTCCACGAGTTGCGCACCATGCAAGGCAAAATAACGAGCGAACACCAATAAAATGTTAAACCCTGACGCAAAACTCGCTGCGAATATATTCGACAAACCTGCCGAGGCTCCCACACGCGACGGGTTTGGCAAGGCTCTGCTTGAATTAGGAGAAACCAATCCGAATGTCGTCGTTTTGTGCGCCGACTTGGCCGAGTCGACGCGCGTTCTGCCTTTTAAGGAAAAATATCCCGCTCGATACATTGAGCTTGGCGTCGCTGAGCAGAATCTGGCTACAATCGCCTCTGGTCTCGCCAACTACGGCAAGATCCCATTCATTACTTCCTACGCGACATTCAGCCCCGGCCGCAACAACGAGCAGATTCGCACCACGATTTCTATAAACAATGTGCCGGTCAAGATCGCGGGTTCCCACGCGGGCCTTTCGGTCGGCCCTGACGGCGCCACGCATCAGGCGCTCGAGGATATCGGCCTTATGCGCATGCAGCCGCGCATGTCGGTGATCTCTCCATGCGACGCCGAGGAGGCGCGCAAATCGACACTCGCAGCGGCGGTGCATCCAGGACCGGTTTACTTGCGTTTTGCCCGAGCTAACACACCTGTTATGACCACGAGCGAGACCCCGTTTGAGTTCGGGAAAGCGCAAGTCGTATGGCAGCCGAGCGACAAGCGCAAAAAGCCGCAGGTCGCGATTTTTGCAACCGGCCCGCTCCTATACAACGCGCTTCTTGCCGCGCAACAGATCGAAGAGGAGTTCCCGGTAACGGTCATAAATATCCACACCATCAAGCCGCTCGATACGGCGGCGATTGTTGAACAGGCAAAAAAGGCCGGCGCTGTAGTTACGGTCGAGGAGCATCAGGTCGCCGGAGGCTTAGGCAGCGCGGTCGCCGAGGCATTGGCAACCGGATGTCCGGTACCAATTGAATTTATCGGGGTGCATGACCAGTTCGGCCAGTCAGGCGAGCCTAAAGAGCTGATCGAACACTACGGCATGGGTGTTTCGCATATTATTGGAGCAGTAAAAAAGGCGGCTTCGCGCAAAGTATAATAACCATATGGCTATCGACCCCATCCGCGTCAGTATCTGGAAGACTAATATAAATCTTGTTCTCGGGACCTTGCTCCTTGCGTCGGTGGCGCTTTGGGCCGCGACGGTGATGATCCGTGCGGCATACGGGATAAACCCGGTCGAGAATGCGTTCGCCATGGTTGTGAGCCACAATACGCAACTGCCCGAGTGATCAGCCGAGCGTAAAGTACTCGAGCGCCTCGCCGAGGACTTCCTCTTTTGGCTTTGCGGCGTCGATGATGTGCAGGGGATACTTCGCCTGCCGCGCTTTTTCGTTCCACGTCTTGCACTCGATGATGCGCTCTTCGATGTCCTTTGTATCGCGGCGGCCCTCGAGCCGGCGGCGCTGCTCATCCGTATCGTCAAGGCGCAGATATATCGAGCGCACCATATCGCCCGCGCCGATAGTTGCGGCATATGCGTGGAGCTGCTCCACCGCCTCGAGCACAAGAATAGCGACGACATGGCCCGTCTGGAGCGCCTCTTCTACCGCTTTTTTGCGGGTGCCATAGCGATAGCTGTGCACCGCGACATGCCAGAGGAATTCATCCTGCTCGATAAGGCGGTCAAACTCCGCGTCGGTCACTTGTTTGTATTCGCCCGGCTGATCGGTCGCGCGCATGGGGCGTGTGGTGACGCTCTCAAGCGGCCGCGCGCCGGGGATGCGCTCGCGCAGACGCTCGAGCACCGTTGTCTTGCCGCTACCCGAGGGCCCTGCGATCGTGAGTATCATCGGCAGCTAAAGCGCTTCGGTTGCGAATGGCGTGGGAGGAGTAGCGAGGTTTGTGTGTAGCTGGTCGAGCGTGAGGAGCCCTTTTTGCGCGCCGATCTCCTGCAGAACTGCAGATGCATTGGTCGCGCCCCACATGAGCGCCTCATTGAGAGACTTTCCAAGTGCTAGTGCTACGACCGTGGTTGAAGCAAGCGCGTCGCCGGCACCCGTTATCTCGTACGGCGGGCGAGGGTCGGGGTAGCGCGGGCAGTGGAGCATTGCTCCCGCCTCGTCGACCGAGTAGCAGCCGCGCGTGTCGTCGGTGATCACAGCAATTTTAGGGCCGAGGGCTTTAATACCGGTCAATAAGTTTTTTATATCAGTACCGGCGGGCAAATTTAAAATATGCTCGGCCTCTTCCTTGTTGCAGAAGAAGATATCGGTGCGCGCGTATACGTCGGCGAGCTCTTTCGTGCCGAATTTGATCTGATAGGTGCCCGGCTGGAACGCCAGTTTGGTGTCGGGCCACTTTTTCACCTGCTCCATAAGCGCGTGATGGTAGGGCAATGAATTTTCGCCGAGGCTTGAAAGGTAGAGCCACCTCGGTGCCTGGGGCAAAGCAGGCACGGCATAGTCAAACGTCTCATGTTTGACCAGAATAGTGCGCTGGCTTTCAAACCACAGCACGTAGTGATAGTTCGTGTGCTTGCCGGGCACCTTTTCCACGTAGGTGATATCGACATTGTCTATCTGGAGGGCCGCGTAGCATTGCGTCGCGTACATGTCGTCGCCCACATAAGCGCGCAGGGCGGATTTGAGCCCCAGCCGCGCGGCGGATACGGCGGCATTGGCCGAATTGCCGACGGCCGGCACCACCGTGCCCGACTCGTAGGGGATCTTGTCGCCCCAGCGCATGCAGATCTCGCACTCCTCGTTGTTTATCTTGCAGTGCACGTTCGCGTCGTGGAGCCGGATGAACGCGTCGATCACGATGTCGCCGACGGCGAGGAAGTCGATGGCTTTTTCCATACGCTTTATTATACTACGTGTCAGAAAGCCAACTCGGGATGCGCGGAGGACAACGGTGCACATGCTCAGCGAGATGCCGGCCAATCGACCGTTTTTGCTTATCGACTTCCCGGCGGGAGCCAAAAAAGTGTTCGTATATAAAAGAGGTCTCCCTAAAAAGAAAAAAGCGAAAGGCAAAAAGAGTCGTCGCAAAAAGAAACAAAATCAGCGCCGCTTGTACGAAATAGTGGGAAGGGTGCGTGCTCGCGGTCGCTATAAAACAAAGCTCTTTCGCGGTAAGCCTACGCCGCACGCCGCTGTCTTGGCGGTACTGATCCCTGCGGCGTTTGCAGGTTAAGAAAAATGCCGGTCGCTCAAGTGAGCGGCCGGCTTTGTTGATTGAGCTTGCCAACGTTAGTGGGCGAAGCATCCCTGCATCACAGTGCCGTCGGGCCGCCTGATAAAGCGGAAGTCCTTGCAGCTCTTCATCACGTCGATGGAGATGCAATAGTCGCCGCCAGTCTCCACATAGGGCGTGAAGGGCGGAGGCGAACTGCCCGTGTGCGAAGGGGGAGGAGGCGGGTTGTTCGGCGGAGGTGGCGGGGGAGGCGTTCCCGGCGGACAGGGTGTGTCGTCCTTGGGCGGCTTGGGATGGTGATCTTTTCCATCACCGCCGCCGTCGTTCTTGCCACCCTTGTCGTCACCGCCGCCCTTGTTCCAGCCGCCGGTATTGCCGCCGGTGTCGTCGCCACCGCCCTTGTTCCATCCGCCTTTGCCACTGCCGCCATCATTGTTTGAGGGAGGAGTGCCGCCGGTATCGCCCGAGCCGCCGTCGCCGCCGAACGTTCCAGAACCGCCAGGGGTGCTAGGAGGGTCGTTCGATGGCGGATTATTGCCGGGCGGATTGGAGCCGTGGTCATGCCCGCCGGCGATCGCCGGCGTGCTGAAGTGGAGATACCCGCCCTGGTAGAGGAGCGTTCCAGCGATTCCCGTTGCGACCAGCAAGCTGGCGCAGGCGAGAGCCCTGATAGTAGAGAGTCGCTTCATCGAGAAGCCCTCCGTTTGTGTGAATAGGACCTTGTAAAGAACTTTCAGCCTGCGGTCCCAGTCAACAGGTTGGTGATACAAAGGTACTATGTGGCGTGTTGGGTGTACATATTGACAGTAGTGGTACTATATATAGGTATGCGCACGCTGCGGGAGACTATCGATGAATACAAGGCTGCAGGCCGCGCCATCGGCCACTTTAATATCTCCGACTCCAACCAGCTCAAGGCCATCGCCGAGGCTTCGCGCGAGACAAAGCTCCCCGCTATCATCGGCCTCTCCGAAGGCGAGCGGACCTACTTTCATACCTCGCACGCGCGGGCGCTTGTGGACCTCTATCGCGACGAAGGCGTCGAGCTGTTCCTGAATGCCGACCACACCTACAGTGTCGAGAAGGTCCAGCGCGCGATCTCGGCGGGCGTTGACTCGGTTGTTGTAGACGGGGCCAAGCTCGGCTTCGACGAGAATCTCCAGATGCTCGCTACGTGCGTTAAGTACGCCCGCGCATCGGGCCGCGATGTCGTGATGGAAGGCGAGCTCGGCTACATCGGGCAATCGTCAAAACCGCTGAGCGAATTACCCGAAGGCGTCTCGATCGAGAATCTCACGACTGTCGAGGATGCAAAAAAGTTTGTTGAGGGTACCGGCATCGATTGCTTCGCCCCGGCTGTCGGCAACGTGCACGGCATGCTTATCAACGCCACCGAGCCGCGCCTCCATCCGGACCGCGTTAAAGAAATCTCGCAGGCTGTCAATCTGCCGCTGGTGCTCCACGGTGCCTCGGGCAATACCGACGAGGACATCGTGGCGTGCATCAAAGCGGGCGTGGCGATCGTGCATATCAATACCGAGTTCCGTATCGCCTACCGCAAAGGGCTTGAAGAGTCATTCAAAGCCAACCCCGACGAAGTCGCGCCATACAAATTCCTCGCCCCGGCTGTTGAAAAGATGCAGCAGTACATAGCGGCGAGGCTCAAGACCTTCGCTTTCCAATAAATAAAAAACCGCCTATACTTCCGGACTCGGATTTGATATACCCAATCAAGGAGAACCTTGGAGGGAATAATGTCCGACTTTGCTCACCGCTTCCGCAGGGCGCGGGATGGGGATCTCACCCCATCCGAGTCCTGGCTCAAAAAGAAGAACGACCCGTACTTTCATCGCGGAGCGGAGCTCTGCTTTGTTCGGCTGCTCGAGCATCTCCAGGAAGAAGATTACGCCGAGGCGATGATCTATGCGGCGATGTTACCGATCCACAACGTTGCTTTATCATTCCGGTCCCAGAGTGGCGACCCGGATGTAATGCGTCTGTTTGTGGAGGAGGGGATGAGGTGCTTCCAGAAATGGCGGTCTCCAACCTCTTCGAAGGCATCGGTTGCAGTTATGGCGGCGATAGGAACTCGTTTTTCATCGGCCTATTCTGGCCCGATGATCCTCCTCCTGAACATCAGAGCTTCATCACTCTAAGCGAGGTCAATAAATTACTCGGATCGATCGGCTATGAGCCCAAGCCGCCCGAGCCTGAGCCCACCGAACAATAGTGTGGATCTAACCCCGCTGGCTTGCCGGCGGGGCTTTTTCTTGCCTTTTTATCGAAAATCAGCTACAGTATTGCGGCATATGGAACTGGCAGTCACAAAGCGCGACACCGCTATAAAGCCTAAAGCCCTCCGCGAGAAGGGTCTTTTGCCTGCCGTCCTCTACGGCCGCGCGCAGGAGGCGACCCCTATCACTATCGAGCGCAAGGCTTTTGACAAGCTCTTCCACCAGGCCGGGGAAAGCACCGTAATTACGCTCTCGGGCTTGGGCGAGGAGAAAGACGCGCTCATCCACGAGGTGACCGTCGATGCGGTTACCGGCATCTCGCTCCATGCCGATTTTTACGCGATAGCGAAGGGCCAGACCGTTACTGTCTCCATCCCGCTTGAGTTCGATGGCGAATCGGCCGCAGTCCGTGATCTCGGCGGCATTTTGGTGAAGGTCATCCACGAGCTCGAGATCGAGTGCCAGCCGAAGGACCTCCCGCATGCCATCCACGTAGATATTTCCAAACTCGCCACGCTCGAGGACCAAATCCACGTTAAAGATTTAGTCGGCGTTCCGGCATCCGCCAAAGTCACGCTCGACCCGGAGGAGGTCGTCGCCATGATCGACGTCGCTAAAGAGGAGCCGATCGAAGAGGCTCCTGCAGACCTCTCGGCAATCGAGATCTCCGAAGACCGCGGCAAGAAAGAAGAGGAGGGCGCCGAGGGAGCAGCAGCTCCCGCAGGCGAGGCCCCCAAAGCCGCAGCCAAAGAAAAGAAAGAATAAGAAGACCCGGGTGCAACCCGGGTTTTATTGTGTGAGTTATCATAGAGGCATGACCACCAAACCTTTTTACAATGCCGTGCTCGCTGCTGGGTATATCGTCGGGCTCGTGTATTTTATTTTTACTTTTGTGGCACAACCAAATACGCCCGACAGCCAGACGTCGCTCTTGGTGCCAATCGCGATGCTGTCGCTCTTTGTGCTCTCAGCGGCCGTGATGAGCTATCTCTTTTTGTATGAGCCGCTCATGCTCTATTTCGACAATAAACGCCAAGAGGCGGTGCGATTTTTCCTTGCTACTATTGGTATTTTCGCGCTCATAACGCTCGTATTTCTCGGGCTGCTCATAGTCTTCCGGTAAGTCGGCGAGATGCTGCTCGTCTGATATAATTATAGATTCATGACAGGGCACTCTCTCAGGTGGATTGCGTTCTTTACCCTTGTACTAACTATTCTCGTGACGGGGTATGGGTTTTTTGGCCCTCTTCCTCGCGCCGACGCCCAAGCGCTCACGCCCGATCAACGCGCGGCGCTGCAGTCGCAGTACGACGCGCTCCAGGCAGAGATCGCGCAGTGGCAGAAGGTGCTCGACGACACCAAGGCGCAAAAGAGCAGCCTCCAGGGCGATGTCACCGCGCTTAATGCGCAGATAGCCAAGGCGCAGGCCGAGATCAAGCAGCGCAGCCTCACGATCGCCAGCTTGGGAGACGAGATAAACCAAAAGACACAGACTATCGCCTCGCTCCAGGACCAGCTCACGCAAGGGCAGGAATCTCTGGCAAAACTCATCCGACAGAAAAACGAGACCGAAACGCAGTCGCTTGTATTGCTCGCGCTCTCTTCACAGGGGCTTTCGGACTTTCTCGCTGATGTCGACGATATCGACTCCATCAATCGCAGCCTCGGAACACTCTTCGACCAGCTGCGCTCGATACAAGCCTCGACCACGGCCGCGCGCGATGCACTCAACCAGCAACAGAACGCGCAAAAGGATGCCGAGCACGACGTCGAGGTAAAAAAGGCCGCGATAACCGACGACCAGACGCAAAAAAAGCAGCTGCTCGCGGTAACGACGCAAAACGAGCAGACTTATACGCAAGTATTGGCCGATAGGCAGGCAAAAGCTGCGGCAATACGCGCCGCGCTCTTCCAGCTGCGCGACGCGGCGGCGATCCAGTTCGGCGATGCACTCACGTACGCGCAAGCGGCGCAGAAGACGACCGGTGTTGACCCTGCGCTCGTATTGGCGATCCTGACGCAGGAGTCCAACCTCGGCGCCAATGTCGGCCAGTGCTATCTGACCAACGACCAAACCGGGGCGGGTGTCGGCAAAAACACCGGCACCGCGTTTGCCAAGGTGATGAGTCCGACGCGCGATGTTCCTCCATTTTTGGCGCTCGCGAGCAAGCTCGGGTTTGATCCGCACAAGCAGGTGGTCTCGTGCCCGATCGGCGGGGTAGGCTACGGCGGCGCCATGGGCCCGGCCCAGTTTATCGCCTCGACTTGGAGCGGCCTTGCGACACAGATAGCCTCGGCGCGCGGCATCTCGGTCGCCGACCCGTGGAACCCGCAAGATGCGATCATGGCGATGTCGATTTTCCTGGGCCAGCTTGGCGCCGGAGGTGGCAGCTACACCGCAGAGAAAACCGCGGCGGCCAAGTATTATGCCGGCGGCAATTGGGCGACGCTTGGCCAGACCTATGCCACGCAGGTGATGGCAAAGGTCGACGACATCCAGAAGAACATCAGCTTCCTGACCGACAACGGGCTCTGATTTGCAAACCGCTTTTAGTGTGCTATTATAGAGATATGAAAGCAGATACGCATCCGACATATTTCCCCGAGGCCAAGGTAACCTGCGCATGCGGGAATGTTTTCACCGTGGGCTCGACCAAGGAGAGCATCCAGGTGGAAATCTGCTCCAACTGCCATCCGTTTTACACCGGCAACGACAAGATCATGGACACCGCCGGCCGCGTCGAGAAGTTCAAGGCGCGCCGCGCAGCTGCTACAAAGAAGTCCAAATAGATGGACCTCGGGCGTTATAAAGAAAACCAAAAAACGGCCTTTCTCGCTCAAGAGTATGAGCGGCTTTTGGCTGAGGAGGCAGAGATACGCGCTATCGACGACACGGAGCTCGGCGAGTTGGCAAAAGACGACATTGCCCGCATAGATAACCAAAAAAAGATGCTCTTAGCCGAGATGGACAAGATCCTCGCAAGCGAGAAGGAGGAAGAGGAATTTCCCAACGAGATTATTTTAGAAGTGCGCGCGGGAGTCGGCGGCGAAGAAGCCGCGCTTTTTGCCGAGCAGCTCAGCCAGATGTATCGCGCCTATGCCGAGAGCGAGGGCTGGCAAGTACGCGTGCTCTCCGAGAGCAAGTCGGAGCTGGGTGGCTATAAGGAAGTAATGTGCGAGATAAAGGGTCTCGGCGTCTACAAGCGCCTCCGCTACGAGACCGGCGTGCACCGCATCCAGCGCGTGCCAGCCACCGAGAAGTCAGGCCGCATCCACACATCAACAGCCTCGGTCGCCATTATGCCCATCCGCAAAAAGCATAAGATAGAACTCAATCCCGCCGACATCGACATGGAGTTCTCGCGCTCGGGCGGCGCCGGCGGGCAAAACGTCAACAAGGTCGAGACAGCAGTGCGCCTGATACACCGCCCGACCGGGCTCGATGCGCGCTCCACGTCCGAGCGCTCGCAGTCTGCCAACCGAGAAAAGGCAATGGCCGTGCTCATGGCAAAGATCGAGGTAATGGAAGAGGAAAAAGCGCGCGCCAAGCTATCGAGCGATCGCAAAGAGCAGATAGGAACCGGCGACCGCTCCGAGAAGATCCGGACGTACAACAGTCTCCAGGACCGCGTCACCGACCATCGCATCAAGGAGTCGTGGCACAACCTGCCCGGCATTTTGGGAGGCAATCTCAACCCGATTTTGGATGCTCTTGGAGCCGCAGCGGGCGGGGAAGCGGTCGACGGGGATGATATTGCGTCCTAAGCAGAAAAGTGATATTCTGGGCCCTACGTTCGAGATATGGAAAAAGACCAACTTATAGAGCAGCTTTTCGCCGTGGGCGCGCACTTCGGCTACGCCCCGTCGCGACGCCAACCTTCCATGGCGCGCTTTATCTATGGCGCCAAGGGCGGCACCGAGCTCTTTGACCTCGAGAAGACCGCTGCATGCCTCGAGGACGCCCTGGCATATGTCAAAAAGCTCGCAAGCGAGCGCAAGACCATCCTTTTTGTCGGCGGCAAGGCAGAGGCCCGCGGCGCGGTCAAGCGCACTGCCGAGCGCCTCAACCTGCCGTTTGTCGCCTCCCGCTGGATAGGCGGCACGCTCACCAACTTTTCTGAAATCAAGCGCCGCCTCGGCCGCCTCACCGACCTCACCACCATGCGCGAGACCGGCGAGCTCGCCAAGTTCACCAAGCGCGAGCGCCTGCTTATCGACCGCGATATCGTCGACCTTGAGGCGATGTTCGGCGGCCTCAAGGGCATGACTAAGCTCCCCGATGCACTCATGATAGTAGATTCTCGGGCGGAGGAAGGGGCAGCCAAGGAGGCGAAACTTTTCAACATCCCGGTCATCGCGCTTATGAACTCCGACTGCGACCGCAGCTTGGTGACCTACCCGATACCGGCAAACGATGCGTCGCTCCAGAGCATCGCATTTGTACTCGACGCGATCGCGCAGACATACCTTGATAATCTCGGGCCTCTGGCTCCCGCGCCGACTCCGGCGGAAGTGCACGAAGCAAAAGCGTAATCGACTAACATACGTATTATGGCCATTTCCGCAGAAGCAGTAAAAGAGCTCCGCGATCAGACAGGCGTTTCCGTCATGGAGTGCAAGAAGGCGCTCGAGGAGGCCGGCGGCGACAAAACGAAGGCGCTCGAAATATTAGGCAAGCGGGCCATAGCGAGCGTCGGCAAAAAGTCCGACCGCGCGCTCGGCGCAGGTGTTGTCTCATCGTACATCCACAACACCGGCCAGGTGGGCGCCATGGTGCTGCTCTCCAGCGAGACGGACTTCGTCTCCAAGAACGAGGAGTTCGGAGCGCTCGCGCGCGATATCGCGATGCATGCGGCAGCCATGCGGCCTTCAAGTGTCGATGAACTTATGCAACAGGCCTTCATCAAGGATTCGGGCAAGACGATAGCGGACCTGATATCGGCGGCAACCCAAAAATTCGGCGAGCGCATCGAGGTTGGGGCGCTTACGATCACGTCGGTCAAATAGCGCGCGGTACGCCTGCATTTGCTATACTCAAGTACTATGGTGCTTTTCCTCACAGTTGCGGTCTTGATATCCGCCACCGGCATGGTGCTGGTGCTGGTGCTTAAAAGCTACGAGATGCGCACAGGCCGCCTGTTTTTGGGCAGCTTGCGCCCGCCGGTGGCGCGGAGCCTTCACAACAGCGTTCTTTTTATCGAGTACATCCTGCCGGGGCTTGCGCGCCGAGGCGTCCGCGGAGCATGGCTTGCCGCGCGCGCGGTACTTAAGGCGGGCGCAGCTCGGGCGATACTCTTTTTTGAGGCTGCGCTTGAGCGGATGTTGAGCATTATCCGCGATGCGATGCAGCCGCCGCGCGGGGGAGGGCAGGCCTCGCAGTTCTTGCGCGATGTCGCCGAGCACAAGCGCCAGCTCTTGGAGCGCCCGGCAAACAAGCGCGCGATTTTTGACGATCAGTAAAAAGCCGGCAGCAGTGCCGGATAACACACGCCGCCTTAGCTCAGTTGGTAGAGCAACTCTTTTGTAAAGAGAAGGTCCCCAGTTCAAATCTGGGAGGCGGCTCCAAAATTATTGCGTCGAAGTGGCGTTTGTAGAGGTGGCGGTAGTCGAGGTCGCCATTGTTTTAAGCTCGGGGATCAGCGTTTCCATGTCGTCCAGCGATTTGAACCCGTACACCGGCGGCTTGTTGCCGATGACAAGCGCGGGCAGGGTGTCTTTTACCTTATTGAGGCTGATTAGCGTCTGGAGCGCCGAGAGGTCGAGATTGTAGTCGAATGAGTATACCCGCAGGCCCGGGTAGGTCTCGCGCAAGTACGTGAGCACGTCGCCAGCGCGCGAGCAGTCGGTGCAGTCTCCTGCGTTGGAGTAAAAGTAAAGCACCGATACGGGTTTAGTGCCGCACTTCTGGGATATCTGCTGCATCAGGAGGTAATCCTTTATCTCGAGCAGGGAGTATTGCTTCTTGAGGTTGATGACGTCGCTGCTGTCGGTCCCCAGACGGCTCTCGGCGAAGGAGAGCTGCTCGGCGAGCGAGTTGAGTTCGTCCGTTAAGACCGGATGTTGCGCGATGGTCGAGCAATCGAGGCTGCCGAGCAGCTCGAACTGCGTCTCCGAGGACAGGAGGTCTATCGATATCGTCTCCTGCGTGGCGCGGATCTCCGCGATGCGGGCCGAGTCCAGCCGCGCGGTGACATAGAACGCGGTGCCAAATATGGCTGCCGTAATAAGGAACGCGAGCAAATATTTGCGCCAATCCTTCATATAATTGTTAGCGCCAGGAGGCCGGGCTCGCCCGCACGGCACCCCATGCCGCGCGCGCAAGCCATATAGGTGCTATGAATCCGAACAGCGCAAAGTACGATATAAAAGAGAACACGCTGATCTTGTTCTGCGCGATGCGGTTGCCGAGCACTATGGCGACAAAAGTAAAACACAATACAATGACCGTGGTGAACATCATCATACTCGTGTCTACGTAAAAGAAGTTTAGATGCGGCGTCGTGATATGGAGCGGGATCTGCGTCGCCCACATGTCGAGCCCCCGGTTGATAATGCGGCTTGCCACCGTATACGCCACGTAGAGGGCGCTGTAGAGCCCCGAGAAGAAGGCGAACAGGCCGAACGGGAGCACCAGCAGGCCGAAGTTCCCGTAGCGCGGGTTGAGCAGCATGTATTTGTAGTCGCGCAGATTCTCCAAAAAACCCTGCGACCATCGCGTGCGCTGCTTAAGGAGCGCACGCACGGTCTTTGGCACCGTGGTGTAGACGGTTGCGGTGTGCGCGTTGACTATCTTGAGGCCGTGCGCGTGCATGCGAAAGGCTATTTCCATGTCCTCGGTGTTGTGCGCGTGGTGGAAGAGCCCGATCTTCTCAAACACTTCGCGCTTGTAGAGCGAGAAGGGGCCCGGGAGCACGTTCAGCGCGGCCAGATTGTCGAACATTTTTTTGTAAAACACGCCGAACGAGTACTCGACCGCCTGCATGCGCTCAAGCATCGACTTGGGTCGGTAGACCTTCATCGCCGGCATAATGGCCATGACCCCCGGATCCTCCTCGAAGCGCTTTACCACCTCGATAAGCGCATCGGAAGAGGTAAACGAGTCCGCATCGAGGCATCCGACAAGCTCCGCCGTCGAGGCCTCGATGCCGAGGTTGAGCGCGGTGTACTTGCCGCCGTTTGGTTTATATAGATAATGCACTTGCGCATGCTCGAGCGCGAGTTTTTTTCCGATGGCGCCCGTGGCGTCGGTCGAGCCGTCATCGACGATCATGATATCGAGCTTATCCTTGGGATAGTCGAGCGTCAGAAGCGAGTGCACCGTCTGCGCAATGGTGACCTCTTCGTTGAAGGATGGCACGATTATCGAAACGGTGGGGAATCTCTTGGGGAGTTCCGTGGTCTTCTGGGCCGGCCGGTTCTCAAAGAATGAAATCAGCAAAAACACCTCAAAATAAAGGGCCGCAAAAAGGCATATATAAACCCCCAGGGCCCCGATGTCCATGCCAAGAACTATAGCATTTTAGGGCTTTTTGAGCCATACTTGAGGAAATCTATGGCAGAGGTGACCCGCGGCCACATACACCCGATCTCGAGCCTTATCCGGGAGGCAAACCGCATATTTGCACGTATGGGCTTTGCGCTGGCCGAAGGGCCTTTGCTTGAAAGCGAGTGGTACAACTTTGACGCGCTCAACGTGCCCAAGGATCACCCCGCGCGCGACATGCAGGATACGTTTTTTATCAAAGACGCTCCCGGCTATGTATTGCGTACGCATACATCTCCGGTGCAGGTGCGCTACATGGAGGCGCAGCTTAAAAAGGGCATCAAACCGCCGTATCGCGTTGTCGTCCCCGGCAAGGTATTCCGCAACGAAGCGACCGATATGACGCACGAGGCCGAGTTCTTCCAGATCGAGGGGCTCGTCGTCGGGCCCGACATCACGCTCGCGCATCTCAAGGGTACGCTCGAGCAATTTTTCAAAGAATTATTCAAGGGTTCGGTCGAGGTGCGATTCCGCCCGTCGTTTTTTCCGTTCGTCGAGCCGGGTGTCGAGGTAGATATGCGCTTGACCGGGCCTACAGCTCCCGAGAAGCTGCGCGGCAAATGGATCGAGATCATGGGCGCCGGTATGGTCCACCCGAGCGTGCTTAAGAATGCCGGTCTCGATCCCGATCAGTACCGCGGGTTCGCCTTCGGCATGGGGCTCGATAGGTTGGCGCTCCTGCGGTGGGGTATAGACGATGTACGCCTGATGCACTCGGCCGATCTGCGCTTCGTCGATCAGTTTTAATATATGAAAGTCTCGCGCCATTGGCTGCAAAAGTTTTTTGACGCTCCGCT
>CAZLHN010000008.1:0-14301 GCA_964559665.1 uncultured Candidatus Saccharibacteria bacterium | reverse complement strand
CCTTTCCACAACGAAAAGACGCCGAGCTTCCATGTCTCTCCCGAGCGCGGCACGTACAAATGCTTCGGCTGCGGCGAGGGCGGCGATATCTTTACCTTTGTCGAGAAGATGGAGGGGATTGATTTTCCAACCGCGCTGCGCCAGCTCGCCGAGAAAGCGGGCGTAAAGCTTGAGCGCCAATTTACGCAGACTCCTGAACACAAAGAGCACGATGAGCGCCTCCGAGAGGTGTGCCAAGAGGCGACGAAGTTTTTTGAATCTGTGCTGTCGAAGCGACCAGATGTGCGCGAATATCTGCACTCACGCGGCGTACAGGACGATACTGTCACCACCTGGCGACTTGGCTACGCTCCAGCTGCATGGGAAGAGCTTTCAAAACATTTACTTTCACACGCGTTTACTAAGGATGAGATAGTCGAGGCAGGTTTTGCGGTGCGCTCGGAGAAAAAACCAGGAGAAATATTTGATCGTTTCCGCGGCCGCATCATATTCCCGATATCCGACGTCATGGGCCGGCCTATTGGAGTGTCAGGAAGATATTTTGAGAAGGTTGCGGGGCAAAAGGAGGAAGGCGAGCCCGCCAAATACGTAAATAGCCCCGAGACCGATCTGTTTAAAAAGTCCAAGACCTTGTATGGCTTTGACCGCGCGCGTAACTCGATCCGCAAGGCGGACTGTATATTGTTGGTCGAAGGCCAGTTCGACCTCGTGCTGTGCCATCAGTCGGGGCTGTCATTTACGGTGGCGCTCTCGGGCACTGCGCTCACCCCAGAGCATCTGACTTTGCTCGGTAGGCTATCCAAGCGCCTTGTGCTCGCGCTTGACGCAGACGCGGCTGGCCTGCGCTCGGGGCTCAAAAGCGCCTCGATGGCGATCGCCGCAGGATTTGACGTGAAAGTGCCGACCTTTCCGGCCGGGCAGGATCCGGCCGACGTTGCGCGCGAGAATCCGGAACTCCTTAAGGCCGCAATACGCACCTCGCGTACGGCGGTCGAGTTCTTTCTCGAGGCTTTACGGCCGGGTGCAAAGGACGAGCGTGGCTATGCAAAAACGATAGAGACCTACGTTCTTCCTCTCATTAATGCGATGGAGAGCAAGATAGAGCAGGAGCATTTTATCCGCATCGTGGCCCAAAAGCTCGGTATATCCGAAGCCGCTGTGCGCGCAGAAGTCATGCGCAGACCGGCGCAGTCGGGCATATCAGCAGAAGCACCTACGACTGCTCCTGAAGCTCCGACTATCTTGGCATTGGAGGCCAAGATCGGCATGCTTTTATTTTCGTTTCCTCCCGACTCCGCGGTCAGGGCAAACCTTATCGCGCTCGCGGGCGAGGCGCGTTGTAAAGAGATAGAGGCCGCCCTTTTGCCGCAGGCAGAGAGCTTGCGCTTCCGGTTTGATAACGAACTCGGAGAGCACACGAGCGAAGAAGCTGTGGCAAAGGATATGCTGCGCGATATCGAGCGAATCTTGATGAAGGAGCTGATGGCGCAGGCCCGTAGCGCGGGCGATCTTAAACAAATGGAAGAGATCGCTCGCCGCGCGCAGGAGTTGCGTAAATAAGCTTCATAACCTTTTCATTTCATTAGTTTAGTAGTATAGTATCAACCAATACATGTCTAAGGCTAAAAAGAGTAAAAAAGCCGCTCCCAAGCGCGCCGGCGTTGTCCGCAAGGCGCGCGCCTTCCGTGCTGCCGCTGCCAAGCGCCGCACCAAGCTGGCGCCCAAGGGCAAGCGCAAAGCGCCCAAGCCGACAAAAGAGGCTGTCCTGTCTCCCAAGCTCGCTAAAAAGCTCGAGGAGCAGAACAAGAAGGCCGAGGCCTTGATGGCGCGCGGCCGCATGCGTGGATTCGTCACCTATGACGAGATACTCAAGAGTTTCCCCAACATCGAGACCGACGTGATGTTCCTCGAGGAGCTGTACGAGAAGTTCTCGACGGCACATATCGACGTGCTCGAGGGAGGCGGAATGCTCAACCTGACAGAGGAGGCGCCAGAAAAGGGCTACTCGCGCTCGGACTCGCAATACGACTCGATCCAGATGTATCTGCGCGAGATAGGCAAGTATCCGCTCCTCAACGCGCAAAGCGAGCGCGACCTTGCTAAGCGCATCACCGAAGGCGACGACGAGGCCCGCAATCTTCTGGCCCGCGCCAACTTACGCCTTGTGGTTTCTATCGCTAAAAAGTACGTCGGCCGCTCGCCCGACCTCACGCTGCTCGACCTCATTCAAGAGGGGAACCTTGGCCTCTTTAAGGCCGTCGATAAGTTCGATTACGAAAAGGGCTTCAAATTCTCGACCTATGCGACCTGGTGGATACGCCAGGCTATTACCCGCGCGCTCGCCGACCAGTCGCGCACGATCCGCATCCCCGTGCACATGGTGGAGACCATTGCCAAGTATAAGCAGGTCTCGCGCCGCCTCAGCCAGGACCTCGGTCGCGACCCGTTGGCCGAAGAGATCGCGCTTGAGATGGGCGTCGATGTAGAAAAGATCTATCAGATCGAGAAGATCGACCAGGATACGGTGTCGCTTGAGAGCCCGGTAGGCTCCGACGACGGCGACGACGGCAAGTCCGTGCTCGGAGATTTTATAAAAGACGACAAAATACTCAGCCCCGACCAGGAGGTGGCCCGCCGCATACTCGCCGACCAGCTGAAGGAGATTCTGGAAGAGCTATCACCCAAAGAGCGCGAGATTTTGAAGCTTCGCCACGGGCTCGAGGACGGCATCTACCACACGCTCGAGGAGGTGGGGAAGAAATTCGGCGTTACCCGCGAGCGCATCCGCCAGATCGAGGCAAAAGCGCTTGAGCGCATACGGACGCACGAAAAAGCTAAGCGCCTGCGCAGCTACTAGGCCGTATATAGGTCCCAAATAACGCCCGCAACGTTGTGTGGTTCGCCTTCAAACGGCAGGTGATGGTTGTCGAAGAAGGGCCTTCCGTTGCACTCAATCACTCCGCATTTTTCTTGCTCCTTCCAGGACTTAGAAATGTCCTCGATTATAAAATCTATACCGACAATCGGCGCATGGAGGACCTTCGCTATCTCCTCGAATAGCACCTTGTTGTCCGGATGCACATCGTCAGTGACGTCGGTAGTCGTGCCGCCCACCGACCAGTTTATCTTTTGATGCAAGTTTATGGCGCGGCCTTTTTCCGGAATACTATCGAGCGTTACGTTTTGCAGTTTTAGCTCCGCCTCGCCCACGGGAGTCATTTTAATGTGCGAGAAATAGGGCCCCTGCCGTGCTGGATGCTTGTTTGCTATCTCGATCAGCTCGGCGGTGGTGTGCGTGCCGTCTCCAACCACGCGCGGCGGGTCGCGCCTTATGGTGGCTATCAGTTTGCCGTCTACCAACGTCGGCCGATAGACCGAGCCTTTTAGTTCTTCCTCGATAATTACATTTGGAGAGACTTGTTTGGCGATTTTGAATGCACGCTCAAGTGCTGTTTGCTTGTAGATATGGATTGTAGTGTGTCTCGAGGCCGAACCTTCGAAGGGTTTTACAATGACCGGCTTGCCTATTGTGCTGAAAATCTTTTTTGCACCGGCTAGTGTAAACGCAGAGCCGCCTTTGGCAACCGGCAAGCCCAGCTTCAGGAACCTCTTCTTCATTGTCGCCTTGCTGTCGAGCCACCAGACTCCTTCTTGCGTGCCGGGAGGAAAGGGAATGCTCTCGAAGGTTATCCTGCGGCCGCCCGGAAGCGTGGCCACAAAACTGTTTGTTGCAAGGCCCAAAAAGCGGAACTCGCGCATCTGTATGCCGCGCGCCCTGGCCTCCTCCCAGAGCACCTGGCATAGCAGGAGCGTCTTGTCGTCCGGAGTGTCATGGAACTCGCCGAGGCCCAGGCGCTCGAAGCGCTCGTACCAACCGGAATATTTGTGGCGCTTCCTGCGCGCATCGAGAGCGCGGTTGACGAGCCGCAATGGCAGATCGAAGAGAGGCGTCGTAAGCATGTTCATCAAATGCACCGCGTACTCGGCCTTGTGGTACACGGGGTCGCTGCCGCACTCGGGGCAGGGTTTGGGCGGCGGAAGCGTGATGCGCATCCCTATAGTATAGGCTTTCTGCGCCTATTTTTATAGATATTTTGGCGTTTGCTATACTGCCTATGTGGCAAAGCGCAAAGCAGAACTGCCGATCAAGCATTGGAGCCATTCCTCGCTGATGGCGTATCTGAGGAACCCCTTGGCCTGGTACAAGCGCTATGTGGAGCTGGTATACGACACGCCGACGAGCCCTGCGGCCGCGATAGGCCAGGCCGCGCACAAGGCGCTTGAGCACTACTACAGCGGGCTCGGCGGCGGGGCAGCGCTGGAGCTCGGCTTGGAGCATCTGCGCAACATCGCGGATTTTGAGATTAACTTCGGGAAAAAAGTGAAAAGCCGCGCGGCGCAGAAGAAAAAACGCCTCGCTATGGAGCGCGACTACCTCCAGGCGGTATCATTCTTCCTGGCGCGCCCGCCGCGCTATAAGGTGCTGGGGGTCGAGGTGAAAGCCACCGTCGAAGTGTCCGGCCTGCCGCTTCCGATCAAAGCGATCTCTGACTTGGTCGTGCAGAGCGCTGTAGACCCGGACGGGATAGACGTTGTTGACTATAAATTCGTATCGGCGTTCAGCCCCTACAAGGCGGATAAGGCGCTATTCGTGATGCAGGCGATCTTTAATTACTACACGGTCAAGAAGACCTTCAACAAGCCGGTGCGCCGGTTTATCATCCACGAGATCAAGATCACCCGCAACCAAGACGGCGGCGCGCAGGTGCGGCGGTATATCATAGATTTTCGGACCTTCAGGGAAGAGTTCATCATCTTCAATCGGCTTATCCGCGACGCCACCGTATCGCTCGCAACCACGAAGGTATTCCTCCCCAATCCTTCGGACATGTTTGAGGGAGAGAATAGCTTTGATATTTACCGGATCAATATTGCGCCCGAGGAGTACGACACGCACTTTAAGCCCGATGAATGAAAAACTCCGCGCATAGAGCGCGGAGTTTCTTTGCTATGCGGCTAGTAGTTACTGTGTCGTTGTAGAAGCGGTTGCCGCCGGGTTGCCCTCAAGCACCGCGTCTATGGCTGCGCGCATCGAGTCATACGGCTGGTCGCCGGAGAGCGTGATAGCTTCGTCGCCGACCATCACAAGCGTGAACGGCGTGCCTTGCGCGCCGAGCCCGATAGCCTCGTTGTAAGAGTCTTGCACCTTTTTGGTGAATTTGCCGCTTGAAAGGCAGGTATTGAAGGTATCTACGTTAAGCCCGATCTGCCCCGCGATAACGGGGAGCTGCGCCGGGTCGAGGCCGTTGTTTGACGGCGTTATCGCGAATACTCCGTCGATAAACTTGAAGTACGCGGTGTTGCCGCCCTGGTCCGCGGCGCACTCTGCGGCCTCGGCCTCCTTGGGCGCGCGATCGTGGATAGAAGCGAGCGGGAACGGGCGCGAGACCCATGCCACGTTGCCGGATGTGCCGTAGTAGTCCATCACCTGGTGCATCGTTGTTTCAAAAGCCTTGCAGTGCGGGCACTCGAGGTCCATATACTCCACCACCTTGACCGTGGCATTCGGGTTGCCAAGGATATGGTCGGTTGAAGGGTCGTATACGCGCGCGGTGATATTGGTAGATGTAGAGCCATTCGTAGGAACGGAGGTCTTGCCGACCAGGAACACAGCGCCTGCGATGAGCACACCTGCGACGACGATGGTAATAGGCAATACGTATTGGCTTTTCATATGGGTTAATTAGTTACTGTGGCGATTATAGCACAGGGTGCGGGCGGCGCTAGAAGGGTAGGGTATGGGTCATAGCGCCTGCTTGGTCGCTAGTGGCCTCCCATTTGGAGGTGTTGAGCTTTATCTCGCGGATGCCCTCGAAGTCCTTATATTTGAGGCTGCCGTTTTTGCGCGCGTAGTCGTAGAGCTCCTTGGTTATGCGCACGTCGTCCAGGCAGTATTTGCGCACCAGGTCCACCTTACCTTCGGCCCACCACTTGACCGCATCAAGGCCATGGCCGCTCTTGCCCACGCCCAGCGTCGCCTGCGCCACAGAGTCGAGCTTGAGCCGGCGGCCGAGCACATTCTTTATTTCCTTGAGCAGATCTATGCTTTTTAATTTCGTCAGGTCGCCCGCGTAGTACTTGTTGAGTATCGGAATGTCGAAGTGGTCGGAGTTGTAGCCGATGATGACGTCCGCGCGCTCGAATAGCGGCCACATCTGCGGCAGCTCTTCTTTTAGATAGCTCGAGTACTGGTCGGTTTCGGAATCGTGGACGCCGACGATGGTCAGCTCCTGGTTGGACATGTCAAAAGGAACTCCGCTCTCGCCCGTCGTCTCGATATCAAAGGTAATACGCCGCATGCAGAGTATAAGAATTACAGAGTACTAAAGAACGACGACAATTGCTCGCGCGAGAGCTTTTTCTCCTCGCCGGTTAAGAGGTCGCGCACCGCAAACATACCCGAGGCAAGCTCGTCGGCGCCGACCACAATAAGATACGGGATCTTATGCTTGGAGGCGGCCCTGATCTGGTCGCCCAGCTTTTTGTCGCCAAAATCAAGTGCCGTGGCAATGTTCTGCGCGCGCAGCTCCTGTGCCAGCTTCATCGCTTCGCCCGCGAGCGCCTCGTCGGGGAGCGCCAGATAGACCTTGGTCGGTGGCGCATACTCGGGCAAGAGTCCGCGCACCTCAAGGAAGTCCCTGATAGTGACGTCGCCCATCCCGAAGCCCACGCCTACGACCGGTTCCTCGTCAAAAAGCGTCGTGAGATTGTCGTAGCGGCCGCCGCCGAGCATCGCGCGGTTGTTCTCCGGGTTGGTGTCGAAGATCTCGAACACCACTCCGGTGTAGTAGTCGAAGCCGCGCACGATGGACGGGTCGAACACTGCGTTTGTGATGCCAATGTCGGCCAGGCTTTTGAGCACCTGCGCCACATCGTCCGGCACCTTGCTCGGCGAGAGCATCTCGAGCGCTACGCCGATGTCGCTCACGTCGCGCTCAAAGTCGCTCGCGGGCATCTTGGCACGCCTGTCGAGCAGCCCACGCAGCTTTTTGCCGTCTTCTTGCCCAAGCTTGAGCCCCGTGATGATCGAATCTAAGAAATTGCGGCTGCCGAGCTTGATCGTAAAGTCACTCTCTTCAGCTCCAAAGGCCGTAAGGACCGCATGGGCGACCGCTATCACTTCTGCATCAGCGCCGAGACTGCCGGAGCCGAATAAATCGACGTTAAGCTGCCAGTGCTCGCGTACGCGGCCGCGCTGGCTTCTCTCATAGCGGAAGAGGTTGGGGATCGAGAACCAACGTAGGGGATAGCCCATGTCGCGCTTGCGCGCCGCCACCATGCGCGCCACGGTCGGCGTCATCTCGGGGCGCAGGGTCACCTCGCGGCCGCCGCGGTCGAGGAATGTGTAGGTCTGCTCGTTGATCAGCTCTTCATTCTCGGCGCCTTTGCTCTTGTACAACTCCGAAGGCTCGAGCACTGACGCGTGGTACTCGACGTAGCCCCAGCGCTCGGCGACCTCGCGGACGGTAGAGGCAAAATAATTGAAGAATGCCTGGTCTTCGGGGTAAAAATCGCGAACGCCTTTGTATGGATCTGTGGATAAGTGCTCTTTTTTGCCCATATGCCGTATACGTAGTAGTGTAACAGAAATGCCGAACGAGCGCAGTGATATAGCGGGCGTGGATAAGGAAGTAGTGCGGGACCAATCCGGCGAGGTGGTCAACCTGTACAAAAACCTCGGCGAGACGCCCCGCGAGCGCCTCGAGCGCCTGCGCACGCAGAAGGCCCACTACGCGCACGAAGTGCTCTCGTATGCAGGCCGGCTCGACCCGATGGCCGAGGGGGTGCTCCTGTGCCTGGTGGGCTCGGCGAACAAGCGCCGCGAGCAATACCTCGATCTCTCCAAGGAATACGTGCTCGACGTGCTGTTCGGCTTCTCGACCGATACGTACGATGTGCTGGGGCGCGTGATGGATACCGGCGACCCCGCCAAAGTGCATCGCGCGGAGGTTGAGAAAGGCCTCAACGAATTCCGCGGGCATGTCGCGCAGGAGTATCCGCCGTTTTCATCCAAGACCGTCGGCGGCAAATCGCTTTTTGAATGGGCGCGCGGCAACGCCTTGGGTGCCTTGGTGCTCCCGGAGCGGTCGGTCCTGGTCTACGATATTTCGCTCGAGGCTATGTACAAGGTAAAGGAGCCCGAGCTTTTGGGCTACATCGAACTCGGGGTCGGCAAGGTGCAGGGCGACTTTAGGCAGGAGGAAATCACGCGCCTCTGGAAGCGCAATCTTAAGGCAAACGGCACCCGCGAGTTCCCGGCAGCCACTATCCGGGTTTCCTGCTCCAGCGGCACGTACATGCGCTCGATAGCGCATGCGCTCGGTAAAGAGCTCGGCGTCCCCGCGTTAGCGCTCCATATTTTACGCACGCAGGTAGGGGACTTTAAGGTCGAAAACGCCTTGCGATAAAGGGGCGGGGCGTATATGCTCTCGCATAGGCTTGTCTAACCAGGGAGTACCTTACTATGCATGGGAATATCCCTCCGAGGCCGGAGCCGCCTCCTTCGGCCGAGAATGTCTTCTTTGCGGGCGTGCTTGTCGCCGGCTTGGCGTTCCTCTTCCTTCTGGGGCGCCCGATCATGGCCTGGGAGATTGCCCAGGTCGGCAAAGGCCCGGGCGGGCCCTCATCGATACTGAGACCTCCGGCGCTCTGGATCGACCCCAGGCGCAAGAAGGGGCTGCGCTTCAGTTACATCTAGCGCCCAAGAAGCAAAGACCGCCGCAGAATCTGCGGCGGTCTTTTTATTACCAATCCAGTTCTCCTGTTTTGTATTCAGTAACCCTTGTCTCGAAGAAGTTCTTTTCCTTCGGCATGTCGGCTATTTCGGACATCCAGGGAAACGGATTGTCGACATGATATTGGCGCTCGAGGCCGATGCGCTCAAGGCGTCTGTCGGCCACATGCTCGACGTATTGCTTGACCGAAGAGGGCGCGAGGCCGAGCACGCCGCGCGGCAATGCGTCGTCCGCGTACTTTTTCTCAAGCTCCACGCCGCGCTTGATGTTGTCGGTGAGCGTCTGCTTGAACTCCGGCGTCCAGATGGCCGGATTCTCGGCGACGATCGTGTTGATGAGATCGGCGCCGAACGCGAGGTGCACCGACTCGTCGCGCAAGATGAACTGGAACTGCTCGCCCACGCCTACCATCCGGTTTTTGCGCAGCATGCTTAGCATCATCGCGAATCCGGCATAGAAGAAGATCCCCTCCATGATCACGTAAAAGCCAACCAAGTCGTGGACGAACTTCTGGATGTTGTCGTTGCCGACGGTATTGAAGTTGGGGTCAAATACCGAGCGGGTTATCTGGGTAACGAACTCATCCTTCTCGTTTATCGAGGGGATAGTGAGATACATGTTGTATATCTCGTCCGGGTTGAGGCCGAGCGTGTCGCAGCAATAGATAAATGTATCAGTATGGACGGCCTCTTCGTACGCCTGGCGGAGCAAATACTGGCGCGACTCGGGGTTGGTGATGTGGCGATAGATCGCGAGCACCAAGTTATTTGCAGTGAGAGATTCTGCGGTCGAGAAAAATCCGAGATTCCACATAATCATGCGGCGCTCGTCTTCAGAAAGTCCGCCGGCCTTTTTCCAAAGCTCGACATCCTGCTGCATCGAGACTTCCTCCGGCACCCAGTTGTTGGCGACGCCCTTTTTGTAATGCGTGCGCGCCCAGGGATACTTCATTGGTAATATCTTGTTCGGATCGGTCGTACTGGCGCCGTTTATGATTCCCATAGTTAGACTATTTTACGTCCGGCTGCTCAGTAGGGGAAGTGGATTACACATAAAAGAACACTAATTTATTTATGTAAGGGATTGCTTTTTGCATAACTCGTGCTAGCGTAAGGCCAGGCTCTTTTGGAGGATTTTGCATGACCCCAGGCGGTTAAGCGCGCTCCTTTCGGCTGGGATTCCCCCGGCGATAGGAGTGGCTCATGAACTGGAATAAAGTACGCGACTACAAGCGCCAGGACCTCATAGACGAGATAGAGGGCCTGGAGTGCGACCTGGATGCTGCAGTGGAGCTCATGGTGCGCGTAGCGCGCGGCAAGCAGACCATACAAGCGATGGGCGAGTGGGTCTCTCTGAACTACCCTAAGTACCGGGACCAACTCCCCGAAGCAATGCGGGCCCTGCCTCCCCGCAGGCGAACCTAAAGAAGAACCCCGCAGCGCTTGCGCTGCGGGGATTTTGTTTGCGCCCAGGCTTCTATATATTGACAAAGATTACTTTTGCTTATATAAACAACGCAGCGTTATTCGATCCCAGGGGGCACTATGGCAGAGACTAAGGCTCAGCAACTCAAGAAGGAGTTCCTTCTTGAACGGGCGAGGAAGACTCGGTATAGACGGGATGTTGGATTCTATATGTGTGCTGTTAACGAGCAACATCTCGTGATGCGAGCAAAGCTCAAAGAACTGAAAACGTATCTCATCGAGCGGGCTCGCGCCAAGACCCGCTCCTAACGAAATACGCCCCGCGGCTCAAAGCCGCGGGGCGATTCTTTTTATTTGCAAGGGTTTACGCCGAGCAGGACTCGCAGGCTTCGCCTAGGATTTCTATTTTTGGCCTGTTTGCGGGGGCTGCAATCGGCTCTGTGCCGAATTGGGGGATGCCGGATGAGACTACGCGGGGCGCTTCTTGCAGCGGGGCTTCTGCGCGCATCTGGGGGGCAATGGCGGCGGCTACGGTTGCCTGCGCATACACCATTTCATTCTGGCCAGAAGCGTTGTGCGACATGATTATCGGCGAGGGGACCGAGCCCATGGTCGAAGCGACCGTTACGGTCTCTTCGATGATCACGGTCGAGGGTGTCGAGCCCTGAGTCGATGCTACCGAGGTGTCAGATTTGCTGGTGCCACCGAATTTAGCCATGTTGACGGTCGACTTTTCAGTGCGAGAAGCTCCCATTGTGCGCAGGTAGTAGGTTGTTTTGAGGCCGAGGTTCCAGGCGTACTGATAGATGTCGGAGAGAACCTTGCCCGAGGTGCCGCTGTAGAAGATGTTGAGCGATTGCGACTGGTCTATCCAGCGGCCGCGCCATGCTGCGGCCTTGATGAGCCACTGCGGCTCGATCTCGAAGACCTCCTTGTACTTATCGCGGATTGCCACAGGGATCTCGGTGATAGCCTGCACGGAGCCGTCGTGATATTTAATCTTCTCGAGCATGTCGGAGCTCCAGAGACCGAGCTTTTTAAGATCCTCGACCAGATACTCGTTGACGACCATAAAGTCGCCCGCCATGTTGCTCTTTACGTAGAGGTTCTTGTAGATCGGCTCGATGGTCGGGTAGCAGCCAGCGATGTTGGCAGTAGTGGCGGTCGGTGCATGGGCCATCGTGTTGGAGTTGCGCATGCCCCACTGGCGCACCGCTTCGCGCACCAGGCGCCAATCGAGCGTCTCGTGGCGCGGCACATCTATCTTTTCGCCGCGCTCTTGCTCAAGAAGGGCGATAGTGTCCTGCGGGAGGATTCCGCGGCTCCACTTGGAGCCCGGATAGGTCTCGTAGGTTCCGCGTTCCTTGGCAAGCAGGGCCGATGAGAGGATCGCGTGGTAGGAAATAGCCTCCTGTGACTCGTCGCTAAAGCGCACGGCTTCGTCGGAATTGAAGTTGATATTGAGCTTATAGAGGGCGTCCTGGAGGCCGCGCAACCCGAGGCCTACCGGGCGATGCTTCATGTTGGAGGCCTTGGTCTTTTCGGTCGGGTAGAAGTTGACGTCGATGACGTTGTCGAGCATGCGCATCGCAACCGGCACCACGCGCGCCACGAGGTCGCGGTCGAACTTGCCGTTGTTTACAAACGCGCCCAAGTTGAGTGAACCCAAGTTGCACACTGCTGTCTCTGTCGCGGAGGAGTTGAGTGTGATCTCGGTGCACAGGTTGCTTGAGTGCACGACGCCCACGTGGTCTTGCGGAGAGCGGACATTGGATGGATCCTTCCAAGTGATCCACGGGTGTCCGGTCTCAAAGAGCATTGTGAGGTGCTTCTTCCAGAGCTCGCTGGCGCGGACCTTCTTGAACATCGGCATTTTGCCGTCCTCGGCGAGCTTTTCGTACTCAGCGTAGCGGGCTTCGAACTTGCGACCGTAGAGGTCGTGCAAATCGGGCACATCCGATGGTGAGAAGAGCGTCCAATAGCCGTCCTCGCGCAGGCGCTTCATAAAGAGATCGGGGATCCAGGTGGCGGTATTGAGGTCGTGGGCGCGGCGCCTCTCGTCGCCCGTGTTCTTCTTAAGCTCCATAAAGTCCTCAATGTCGGCATGCCAGTACTCGAGGTAGACCGCTGCGGCACCACGGCGGCGGCCGGAGCGGTTGATTGATATGGTGACGTCGTTGGCTATTTTGAGGAATGGGATCACGCCCTGGCTCTCAACGCCCGTCTTTTTGACCAGCGAGCCAGTCGCGCGAACAGGAGTCCAGTCGGAGCCGATGCCGCCGGCGTATTTGAGGAGTTGTGCGCTGTCGGAATACTCCTTAAAGATGGCGTGGAGGTCGTCCGGGACGGTCGAAAGGAAGCAGGAAGAGAGCTGCGGGAACTGGAGCCCCGCGTGATACAGGGTAGGCGAGGACGGCATATACTGCATCGCCGACATAATCTCGTAGAACTCGACCGCCTGCGTGTTGCGCTCCTCGGGAGTCTTCTCTGCAAGCGCGCAGCCCATCGCCACGCGCATCCAGAATATCTGGGGAGTTTCGAGGAGCTTCCTGGTACCATGCTCCTTGGAGAGGTAATTGGCTTGGAGCGTCTGGAGGCCGAGATACTTGAAGTCGCGATCGCGCTCGGGCTGGAGCGAGTCGGCGAGACGGCTGAGATCGAACTCGAGCATCTTCGGGTCGAACTGGCCGATCGCCACGCCGCGCTTGATCGCTTCTATAAAACCCTGGCGATATACTTCCTCGAGTTTTGCGTAGTCGGTATCGCTGCCGAACACCTCGCTGTACATCGACTGCAATAAGAGGCGGGCGGCGACCATCGAGTTGGCCGGATCGCGCTCAATAAACGAGCGCACCACCATGATGAGTACCTCGTGAATATCTTTCGTCTTTATCCCCTCGTGCATTTCTTGGCGCACGCGGGCGATGATCGAAGGCACGTCTACGACCCGGTCATAGCCGGATGCCGCGCGCAAAAGGGTGCGGGTCAGCTTGCTCTCGGAAAATGGCTCTCTGGAGCCGTTTCTTTTGGTTACTAGAAGTGCGTTTTCGATGATTTTCTCCGCCACTTCCTGCTTCTTTTCGGCTCGGATCTTCTCGTGCTCGTAGCGGTAGATAATGTACGCTTTTGCGACATTGAAGTAGCCTTTTTCTGCGATCGCGTTCTCAACAAGATCCTGCGTCTCTTCGACGGTGGGGATGTGGGCGGTGTTGCCGAACTTTGCGTCGATGGCGTCGACCACGATGCGCGTGATTTCTCCCGCGTCGATGTCGTGCGAGTCGCCCAAGGTGCCGGCGAACGCGCGCTTCACCACGATGGTGATTTTTTCCGGATTGAAATCAACAATCTCACCATTCCTCTTTTTTATCTTTTGAGTGATTGCCATAGCCCTTTGCGTGCGTTACGCCAATAAAATGTGCTGCCTCCCGCGACCCCGTGTCAGAACATTTAGTATAACGCGCCGGCGCCTAATCGGCGTATGAAAAAGAGTCGATTTGTGTGTGCACAAGCAAGTCGAAAATCTTTTCTCAAAAAATCAACCGGCCGAAACCAAAAATGAAGATTTTAGTAAGCTATAGACCTATTTTTGCTCAAAATAGAAGGGGAAATAGGCTCATAGGCCCTTATACAGGGCTATTTTAGGAGGCTGTATCCCACTTTGCGGTGTGAGCTTAAAAGACGACCGGGATATCGAGCTCGTCGTCGTGGGCCGGGTCGCCCGAAGGGTTGTCTTTTTTAAGCACCAGCATGCCGTGCGAGCCCGCGGGCTGGGCAGGGAAGGTGATGGTCGCCAAAAATGGGACGAAATCGGTTGTCATCCAATCGCCTTGTGCCTGTATCGGGCCCTGCGCCAAGACGGTGCCGTCTGCCGCGCGCAGCTCGTAGGGGAAGGTTGCTTCAAAGTACCAAGTGCCGCGCGCCTGGCCCGAGATATCAAGCGGAGAGGTGATGGTCGCGCCCGCCTCGGGCGAGTCGGCTTTTATAAGGTCAGCATGCGCTGCGGCATTGCCTTGGCTGGTGCCAGTCGAGCCAGTGCCGGTGTTGGTTGGAGCCTGAGCCGGGCGCGGCAGAAAGAAGAATGC